>JBGVLO010000203.1:0-21882 GCA_045124315.1 Lachnospiraceae bacterium | reverse complement strand
AAAAAGGATTAGAGGAGGAGAAAAGCAGACAGGAGAGCTTAGAACTGGAACAGTCTTCCCTGGAACAGCAGAAGAAAGATTTGGATCAAAATGATGTGAGTCTTCTGATGGAAAAAAAGACTTCATTGGAAAAAACATTGCAGGAACAAACAGAAAGTTATCAGGGAAAAGAAAAAAGCTTAGAACAGAAAAAATGGCAATACAACCAAGTAGAGGCAAGAAAAAGGGAGAGAGAAGGTGAGCAGGAACTAAAACAGAAAGCAGTCATGGAAAAGATAGATGAGATGGGATCAATATTTGAGGTCCTAAATTTCGATGAACATGCTTTTATGGCAGAAGAATTAAAAGATAAATTGGAAGAAAAATACAGTTTTGAACCGCTTTGGGGACAATTGGGGAAATTAAAGATAAGTATCAATGAAGGAATAGAACTGCTTCATAATGAGGAGAGTTGTACAAGACAATATGAGCAGTTACAGATTAAAAAGGCGAAAACAGAAAATGAAGAAACTGTTTATCAAAAAGAGAAGGAGGAACTGGTACGTCAATGCGAACAAGTAAAAAGTGAATGGATAGAGGCCTTCTATCAATGGAAGAGACAGAACAGAGAATTGCTAATACAGGAAGAGACGGAACATCGCCTAGTAACCGGCATAGAGCAGTATTACATAGAGTCTGATTTTTCAGAATTAAAAGACATGATTCGTGCGGTTAAAGATGAAAAATTGTTGCAATTAAAAGGGGAAGCATTACAATTACAACACAAAATAGAAATGCAGAGTTCAGATTTAGAAGAAGTGGAAAAAGAACTGGAAACATGGAGAACGAAACAGGATCCGGAACCAAAGAGAACCAGGGAGGTGGAAGAAAACCGAAATTGGATGAAGGAACAGAACATACCATTTGAGCCTTTTTATAAGGTGATTGATTTTGCAGAAGAGATATCTAGCGAGCAGAGAAATCGTACGGAAGAGGCACTTTTATGTATGGGACTTTTGGATGCTGTTGTTGTACCAAGCAACTTTAAAAATTATGTCTTATCTCACAGACAGGGACAGCGTGATAACTATATTTTTGGAAGTACAGAATTGATAAAAGAAAGCTTGGAACAGGTATTAGAAGTTACCATGGAAAGTAACGACATTATTTTTTATCAGGAACTGTCTCAGATTTTGCGTTGTATCGGGGTGGAAGAAGAAGGAAATACCAGAATCGGAGATTACGATTTTTCTATGGGACTTCTCCATGGTACAATAACAGGGGAGTATGAGGCTAAGTATATTGGAGCAAAGGCAAGAGAGACATTCCGGGTGGAACAAATCAAATATTTTGAAGAACAGGTACAAGAGTGTAGAAAACAATTAGAAGATACCAAGGGAAGAAAAGAAGAAGTGGAAGAAAGAATAGGAGGCTTAGAACAGGAATATGAAACATTTCCCAAGGGTGAGGATATTAAAGTTGCAGTAAAAGATTTGTATCAATGTGAAAGAAAAATCGAACAGAAAATAATAGAAATCAAAGAGCTGGAGAAAGCATTAGAACAGGAAGCAGAAGGGTTAAAGGAGATACGGCTGCAGGTGGCACAGATTTGTAGAAAAGTATATCTAAAAGGGGAATTGCAACTGTTCAAAAGCGCAAAAGAAGAAATTGAGGACTATGAAAGGGAAAGTTATCATCTGGAAAATTTGCAACAGGATTATATTCATTGTGTGGAAATGCTTAGAAATTTAGAAGAGCAGCTGGAAAATATTCTGATGGATATGGATGATCTGCGATATGATTTAGGAAGATTAGATAGGGATATGCGGTCGGTAAAAACAGAAATTGCAGCCTGTGAAGATCAGTTGAAACTAAAAGATTATGAAGCGATTCAGGCAAAATTAGAATATTGTATCAGACGTTTGAATGAGCTTCCGGTAGAATTGAAGAATTGTTATCAGAAACAAACTAGTTTGGAAAAAGATTGCGAAAATTTAGAAAAGAGAAAAACAGAGGCACTACAGACAAAAAATCAAAGGGAGAAGAACTGTAGTCTTATGAAAATTGGATTTGAGGACGAGTGCTCCCTTGGATATGTGGAAGCGGTGCAGGATATGGGAGATAAGACTTCTTTGGAAACAGCAAAATATGTGATAAAGATCTTACAACCGAATCAAGGAAAAAGCCGTTTGGATTATGCAGGAAATCTGCAGGAGCAATACCACAAATACAAAGGAGAAATGGCTGAATTTGGTTTGGTCATAAAAACATTATTTGGAAGAGAACGGTATCAGGAGTATGAAACAGGAATTGATGTTCCAGACTTTAAGCGTATGGATATCAGGGGAAAATACAAGGGAAAAGATGTTGGATTTCCTGCACTTTTGAAAGGGTTGACAGAAGATGTCGAAATACAGAAAAATCTTGTAAGAGAAAGTGACAGAGAATTGTTTGAAGATATTTTAGCACATACTATTAGTAAAAAGATTCGTTATAAGATTTATAAAAGTGAAGACTGGGTGAAAAATATGAATGTGCTGATGGGCAGTATGAACACTTCAAGCGGATTGAAGCTAAACCTTGTTTGGAAGAAGAAAAAGGCAGAGGAAGAAGGGCAGCTGGATACAAGAGAATTGGTGGAACTCCTGAAAAAAGATGTTGGGATTATGGAAGAAAGGGAAATTGAGAAAATGTCTATGCATTTTCAGTCTAAGGTGGCAGAAGCAAGAAGAAGATTGGAGGATGAGGGAAATACAAAAAGTTTTCATGCTATCATGAAGGAAATTTTAGATTACCGCAAATGGTTTGAGTTTCAACTTTATTATCAAAAGACAGGAGAAAATAGGAAAGAATTGACAAATAATGCTTTCTTTACCTTTAGTGGTGGTGAAAAAGCCATGTCTATGTATGTGCCATTGTTCTCAGCAGTTGTGGCAAAATATCAGGGGGCAAGGGAAGACGCGCCAAGACTGGTATCACTAGATGAGGCTTTTGCCGGCGTGGATGAAAATAACATTAGGGATATGTTCCGTCTGATGGTAGAACTGGATTTTGAATTTATCATTAATTCTCAGATTTTATGGGGAGACTGTGATACAGTGCCAAGCCTTGCCATTTACCAACTGCTTCGTCCGGAAAATGCCAAGTTTGTGTCTGTGCTCCCGTATCGTTGGGATGGAAAAGTAAGGACGCTATGTGTAGCACAACAGGAGTAGTTTCTTATAGGAAGTCAGTAAAAGCATAGAAACAAGAAAAAGTATTGTGTACGGAGGAGTAGAAAATGAACACAAAGGAAAGCAAACTACAATCTGCTTTGACCTATTTTCAACAGTCTGGTTTTGAAAGGTTATTTGAAGGATTCAAAGAGCGATACATTTCTTTGGGGCATATTGGTGGAACTGTTGTTTTGAATCCACTGAAGTCTGAAGAGAAGGAGGTATTGGAGGGGTTCTTGCAAATTGACTGCCATAAAAGAAAATCTCTTACTGTTTCTGTAGAACGAATGAACCGTGCTTTGAAAAAGACCAGGTTTTCGGAGTTTACCTTGGAAGAACTGGTAAAGGCTTATTTTTCAGGAAATCTTGTTTCAAAAAAAGCACAAAAGAAGCAGGAAAATGAAAAAAGAAAACAGAGATTTCAAAAGCTTCTGGCAGGATACACAGATACTAGAGCAGGGAGGTGGTTGTTGCATATATTGGATACAAAACAGATGCCGTACAATATGTTAATGCAAGATGAAAGAAAAGATGATAAATGGTTAGAATCTCATATTCCATATCTTTTGCAGGCATTAGAACAGCTTCCTGTCCGGAATGAAGAAATAGTAAGGCTTCCTGTGTTTGCTTCAAAGATAACAGGAGATCCCCATTATTTTGATGAGGGAAACAGAATGTTTCGATATCTGCTATATGGTATCTGTGAAATATGCCATATACCATATCCAAGTGGACAGAGAGCGGAGCAAAAGGCGGAAGTACTATATCAGGCAGGCCTATTAAAAGATGAGATTTCTAACTCTGTAACATGTATGGGTATCAGAGGTGTGTTAAAAGGGGAGCGGTATCACAGGGGCATGGAAGGATTTTATGCTGAAAATGAAATGATGCAGTTAAATTTGTATCATTTAGGGCAACTAACAAGGGTGGAAACAGAAGAAAAAGATGTGTATGTAGTAGAAAACCCGGCGATTTTTCAGATGATGACAGAGAGACAGAATGCTTCCAAAGAAAAACAAAAAAACAAAAAAATAGCAATAGTATGTGCGAATGGACAGCTCCGACTGGCAGTATTGGTGTTGCTCGATTTGATTGTGAAAGCTGGATGTACATTGTGGTATGCCGGCGATTTTGACCCTGAAGGGCTTGAAATCGCACAGAAACTAAAAGACCGATATGGTGAACAGCTTATGTTGTGGCACTATGAAAAAGAGGATTACGAAAGAGCGAAATCTAAAAATAACATTATCAGCGAAAAACGTAAAAAAAAGTTGGAAAAATTATCGGATCCGGTTCTTGTCCGTATGAAAGCATGGATATTAGAAAGTGGCGTAGCTGGGTATCAGGAAAATATTTGTGATCTATATATCAAGTAGGAGTGCTGCTTATACGTGTGTTTGCCACGCAAAGAGGATATGGAGAATTTAAAGATAGCTGGGAATTTCCAGGTGGAAAATAGAAGCGGGAGAGACACCTCAGTTGGCATTGGAAAGAGAAATCAGAGAGAAACTTGAAAAATGGTTATAAAGGATGTTAAAATATTCATTGTTGGGCATGAGTTTAGTTGATGGGGAATTGAATAATATTCTGATATCACAAAGGTTGAAAGGAGATAAATATGTATAAGAGCAAGAAATATAGTTATGAGTATGAACAAATTGACGAGGAAGAAAAGTCTTGTGAGACTATAGTTGGCGATATTTTAGCAGATCCAGAATTTGCAAATCTGGAAGAGGTTGTCATTGGATTCATCTAGAAAAAGGACATCTAGGAATTACAGGAGAAAAAGCGGATAAGAAAAACGGCGTATTGACCATTTGCCATAAAGAGAGAATCTCTTTGGCAGACGGGGTAGCAGTGGGGAATGGAAAGGAGGACATACCAATGCTTGAGTTGTTTCCAGTGAAGCGTATAAAAATCCAATTGCATAAATTGCTTATTGAACATATAATGTAGGCAGGGAACGCTGCATTTGAGTAAACCATGAACTTGTGGAATGGAGGTGTGGATTGTGAAAGGTTTCAGAAAATATACCAGGGAAATTTGTATGTGCCTTATTGTGCTGGTAGTTATAGCCGGATTTTCTTTGAAATGTGCAAATCTCCAGATGGGATTCGAAACTGCCAATCACACATCCCATATCACAAAAATTGATTTATCAGATACGAGTCTTGGTACAGCAGAGCTTTATGCAGAAGAGGTGAATAGCCTTCGGACGGCAAGTATCGTTGCAAAAAAATTAGCAAGTGTTATGAAAACTGCTAAAACGGTACGTTTGCCAGCAGATACGATCTTTCCGGCAATTCAGCCGGACAAAACCCCATATTATTTTGAAATGAATCAGCGGTTGGCAGAATTATTCAGCAATCGCAGTTTCTTATTGTTGCAGTATGTGCATGATAAGGACGGAAAAAAACGAAAAATAACTACATAATAGCAGGTTGATAATGCCTGAAATATATTTGCCACTAAAAAATAGACAGAAAGTGGCTTTTTTGGCGTACAAAAAAATAATCAGATACTTTTTTCTTTGGAAGGGCAGGCAATGATATTTTGGGCAAAAGAAAAAAGAAAGGAATAGAGTAAGTATGTTATTTAATATTATGATAGTTGTTTTGGGACTGATTGCTGTTGCAGCCACTGTGTTTTCTTGGAAACTGGAGAATGGAAGTTTTGGAGAAAAAGAGGATACCGATGGAACATTGGAAAATGTAACCAATCAGGGAAAGGATGAAGAAAACGGATGAGAAGTACAGAAATTGTATCTTTACTGGGCGGACTGGCATTATTTTTATACGGAATGCAGATGATGAGTAATGGATTGGAAACTTCTGTTGGAAATCAGATGAAACAGATTTTAGAGAAACTTACCTCCAGTCGTTTCAAGGCAGTTTTGGTGGGAGCACTTATCACAGCAGTGATTCAATCCTCTTCCGCTACCACTGTCATGGTAGTTGGATTTGTAAACGCTGGTTTGATGACGCTGTCACAGGCAGTCTGGATTATTATGGGAGCCAACATTGGAACGACCATAACCGGACAGCTGATTGCTTTGGATATTGGAATGATTGCACCGTTGATCGCATTTGTAGGAGTGACAGTATACACTTTTTCAAAAAAAGAGAAAGTGTGTCACATTAGCAGTATTTTTGCCGGTCTGGGTATTTTATTTATCGGAATGGAAATGATGAGCAGTGCCATGGAACCATTGCGGGAATCTTCTGCATTTATACATACCATCACAAAATTTGATAATCCGTTGATAGGGATTATCATTGGAGCACTCTTTACCGCAGTGATCCAGTCTTCCTCTGCTGCGGTGGGAATTTTGCAGGCATTGGCAGGAACTGGAACAATTCCCATATCCTATGGTGTATTTATTTTGTTTGGAACCAATATCGGAACCTGTGTGACTGCGGTTTTGGCATCGGTTGGGACAAAGACTAATGCACGGCGGGCAACTTTGTTGCATTTGTTATTTAATTGCATCGGAACCATACTGTTTACTGGTATTTGTCTGTTGACACCGTTTTTAAGCTGGATTACGGCTATAACGCCGGGCAATCCCGTCGCACAGATTGCAAATACCCACACTGCCTTTAATGTGGTAACAACATTAGTATTGCTGCCATTTGGGGGCTTAATGGTAAAGTTCGTCACATGTGTATTGAAGGAGAGTCAGTTAGATGAGGAGGAAACAAAACGCTTGCAGTATCTTTTGCCTTTTGAGAATAAACTTTTAGTAGGAAACATTTCTATGCAGCTTTCTCAGCTGGAAAAGGAAGTGATCCGTATGCTGCAGATGGTAAAAGAAAATGTGGTGGATGCCTTTGATATGTTGCTGGAAAGGCAGAAAGAAGGTTATGAAAAAATTCTTTGGCGGGAGGATTATATTGATTATCTAAACAGTGAAATTTCCAAGCATTTGATCCACTTTACTTCCGCGGAACTGTCGGAGGTGGATTCCGGTAGAATGAAGGCCTATTATCTAGTGACTAGCAATCTGGAGAGAATAGGAGACCATGCTACCAATGTGGCGGAATATGCCAGGTTGTTGCTGGAAAAGAAGCTGGAGTTATCCAGTTCTTCTCTGGAGGAAGTGAAAAATATGAAGCGTCTTTGTAGTAATCTTCTTACCGAGTTGGAACACCATGACGGTGAGTCACCTACAGAGTTGTTAAAAATTGTTGCACAAAAAGAACAGGAGATTGATGATTTGAACCGGCAGTACCTGAACTTGCAGATTCAGAGAATGCAGGATGGTGCCTGTTCGCCACATACGGGACTTGTGTATACAGAATTGTTGACAGATTTTGAGCGTATTGGAGACCATGCATTAAATATTGCGGAGTTGTACCAGGAAATTGGTTCATAATAGAAATAGTTGGGGTATGCAAAGGGCAAGTTAATTGAGACTGCATCTGAAGCCGGTGGATCCGGAAGCTATGGCTGGGATGAAGAATCTGGTATGTGGGGCATATTCCGTGTAATGAAACGTTCGATTAAGTGTAGATGCAAAGAAATGTGCGGAAAGATTTTTAAACGAACAAAATAATGTTGGAAATGAAAGGTCACTAATCAGGTGCTTGCACTGGGTTGGTGACCTTATGATTTTTCTTATTTGAAAAACTATTATCTGTAAATTTCTGTAAAATATAAAGTTGCATAATATATAAAAAAATGCTAAAATTCAGGATATAAATAAAAAACATGACGAAAAAAGGAAAGGGAGAAGAGGCGTTATTATATGTGTATTCTGGAGAAAATTTATTAGGAAATACATTGTAGGGGGGGATTTTATGAGTAAGGTGGACAAATTTGTAGATGGTATGGAAAAGGTGAAAGATGGAGCGGATAAAATATTCTGTGAGGATATTCCGGAAGAGGAAGTAGAAGGCAAAGAAAACAGAAAAAGAAAGAAGCATAAAACAAGAAGATTGAGTATGTGGAAAATTAAAATGATCGGGTTGTTAATTGTCGTTTGTCTGATTGCAGGGCTGATTCTCAAATGGAAAGCCTCTGGTTGGTTTGATGGTTTGTGGGATTCCATGAATGGCGAGAATATATCGGTAACAGAAGCTACCTTGATAAAGACATTAGACATAAACGAGTTAGCGACGGTAAGTTACGACTATTCTTCAGTTGCCAAAGTTCCTTGGAAATTTCTTTGGACTACTAAGGAGCATTGTGTTGCTTATGAGGCGGAAGTTCGCGTTGGAATCGATTTTTCGAAAGTAGAGATAGTGGTTGATCAGGAAAATGGTGAGATTAAAGTGAAGTTACCGGATGTTGCAGTATTAGATGCTTCTGTAGAGCCTTCCAGTTTGGATTTTTTAGATGACAGTGATAAGAAAGATGAAGAACTCGTTGTAGAATCTATAAAAAAATGTAGCGAAGATGTATTATCAAAAGTTGAAAAAGAACAGGCGATGTTTGATGTGGCAGAAGAAAATGCAGAGAGGACCATTGAAGGTTTGTTTGAGCCAGTTCTATCTTCCACAGAAAAAGAATATAATATAATTTTTGAATAAATAGTTGGGGGGGAAGGGTATGAAAAAAAATTGGTTTTTGTTATGCTTATGTGTTGTTTTTCTGAGTGGATGTTCGAAAAAGGTTGAACCACAAATTTCTAATGTCCAAAATATTTGTGAGATGGCATCGATGGAATGTTACTTTCATGATGTGGCAAAGGAAGAGACAGTTGGTAGTTGGCTTGGTATCATGGATAAAAAGTGTTGGATCGAATACACAGGGACTGTTAAGCTTGGAGTAGATTTGGAACAGGTGGACATGGAGGTAAAGAGAGATAAAGTATTGATCACTATACCTGAAATTAAAGTGTTAAGTTCAAATTTGGATAAAGATTCAGTTGTCGTAATTAAAGAGGATTCCATATTAGCATCGGATACTTTTGCAGCTGAGATGTTGGACAAGGCCCAGAAAATTATGTAAGAAGTGGCGTTTAAAAACGACCAGGTGCTCTTACAGGCAGAAGAAAGAGTTAAATTAATGCTTCAGAAATATGTAAATACAGTATCTGAGGCTTCTGGTGTTGAATATACCATTGAATGGAAAAAGGCAGAAGAATAGGAAATGTAAGTGGTATTCAACTATGGAAAGACTCATAAAATGTAAAATAGTTGTTAGAAATAGACGGGGCTGCATTTTGATTGCAGGCTCGTTTTTGTCTTAAAGAAAACGAGATTGATATTTGGTGTGAAATGGGGGGAAAATGGTAATGTGAAAGTAATCAATTACGAGTTTGTTGATTAAGAAAAAACTGTAAATATGACATAGGGTGTCAGGTTATTTCTGTTATGATAATAATATAAATAAATGCAAAGGAGAATGAAACTATGGCAAGACCGCAGACAAAGAAGGATTTATTGGAAGCAGCTACTTCAAATTATGATAAGCTACCGAAGCTGATTGCTTCCATGACAGAAATGGAATTAAGTATAGAATTTGACTTTTCAGCGGATGCGAAAAAGAAAGAAGCGCACTGGAAAAGAGACAAAAATATAGGAAGATGATAAATGTTAACTAGATTATTTCAAATTGTATATTTATTGATGGAAAAACCACAAATGACAGCAAAAGAATTGGCGGATATTTTTGAAGTTTCGGAGCGAACCATATATCGAGATATTGATAAATTGACCCTGGCTGGAATCCCTATTTATACAAATCAAGGCAAACATGGGGGCATTTCTATATTGCCAGACTATGTTTTAGATAAATCCGTTCTTACAACAGAGGAAAAGAAAAAATATTGGAATCTCTCAATGCATTGAATGAAGTATCTCTTTCGGTTGATAATGACTCGGTATCAAAACTTCGTTCCTTTTTTGGAGAACAATATCAGGATTGGATTGAAATAGAGTTTTCCAGTTGGGGGAATAGCACAGAAGATGCGGCTGTATTTGAATAGATAAAAAATGCCATATTGGAAATCAACCAGGAGATGGCTTTTCGTGCATACGAAGAATTGAACAATATTACGGTAACAGATCGCGGTAAATTATTGTGTAAGATTGAAGTTACAGACATAAATTGGTTTATAAGCTATGTGCTCTCGTATGGTTCTCATATGCGTGTTTTAGAACCGCTGGAAATATAAAAAGCAATTACAGGGGCATAATCGCTATGAAAAATCAGACCTTATAGCATTAGAACAATGAAATTCTATTAGCGTTTCAATCTCTTTACAAAGACCGTTCATATTAGGTTATAATGTGGTGTGTTGCTTTCTTTGATTTTGAATTTACAAGGGTTTGTAAACTGGGGAGATAAAAGAAAAGCAAGATTACTTATAGAAAATACGCAGGAGGGAAAAATTAATGAAAAAAATAGGTAAGTATGCAATTTTAGAAGCTCTTTTACTGATCGCAATGTTACTTTGCGGAACTGGTGTGATGAAAATTTTTGATGTGATCTTCAAATTGAATTATGAAAGTGTTTGGAGTATCGGATTCAAAGTTGGATTTGATGCTTGGATTGTTATGTTGGTAATTATGCTAGTTAGATTACATACAAAAAACAGGGATAGATAATTTTTGCTTTTTGCTTTGAAAGGAAAACATATGGATATTTGATCTGGATATATGTTGGAGGTATTTTATGAAAATTTTGATTATACATGGACAGAGTCACAAGGGAAGTACATATCACATTGCACATCTGCTGACAGATAAATTGCAAGGAGAGGTAGATGAGATATTTTTGCCGAGAGAATTAAGTGGGATGATGTGACAAACAAGAAAAAAGAGAAGATTGACAAGGAATTAGATAAGATTGCACATAAAGTGAGAAAGTTACAAGGTAAAGTGAAGCCATCTCTGAAAACACGATTACTTTTTTATGGATTAAGACTTATGCAGAAGAAAGGAATTAATCCTGTTGATGCAAAGTATTGGAAAGAGAAAGGATGGACTGCAGGAAAGAAACCTTGGAAATCAACCACTCTTTCCATAGTAGAATATAAGAAATAATGATGAGGTAAAAAGCAAATGAAAAAAATAATTATGATATTAGACATAATAATGTCTTTGCTGGCGGTGGGTGTTATCTATATAGACTTGTGTTTTTTTGCTATTCCCAAGTGGATTAGTTTGTTTTTCCTGTTAGTTTTATTAGCTCTTATTGCATTGGAATGGATAAAGGGAAATCGTCTTTTGGGAAAGGTGTTTTTTTCTGTAGTAAATATCTTTGTTCTTGTTGTTGTGTTTGTGGGAACATACTGTAATCCATATAGAAATAGTATCTCAATGTACGCAAATCCGGATTACGATTGTAAGGAATATGGTACGGAGTTGACTTATGATGAGGCAAAGGCAGATGTTGATGAGGCAATTCGATATTTGAAAAATGTTCATCCAGTGTTTATTCATGGTCTTACTGCCGATGTGCAGGAAATGTATCATCAGGCTTTGTCTCATTTACAAGAGGATAAAAATATCTCAATTAACGACTTGAGCAAGGAAATTGAAATGATTTTTTCAAGTTTAGGTGATGGACACACCCATGTGGGAGCCAATTATCCAGATTATCATTACTTGAAGTATATATATAGTCATAATCAGGCCAATGATGAACTTGTGGCTGTAAATGGACTTTCAATTGAAGAAATATTTGAGGTAAATCGTAATTTCTTTAGCTATGAGACCGAAGAATATGGAATTCGATATATAGAGGCAGCTCTTCAAACAATAGAGGACTTGGATTATCTTGGCTTCAATATAGATGATGGAATTACATACACTTACATGGATAGCCATGGTAACTTGTTTGAAGAGACATACCGTGCAGAGGATTTTTTGACGGATGAGGAATACTGGGAGTACATTGATCCAGATAATATGAGAGAGAATGAATCGAACGGTGAAAATGAATTTGTAAAGTATGAAGTAATGGAAGCAGAGAATTTGGCAGTATTAACCTTGTACAGTTGTGAATACAATGAGGAATACAAAGAATGTCTCGCAGATATGTTTCAGGAAGTGAAGGAACGAGGAATTGCGAATGTTTGCGTTGATTTAAGAAAAAATGGTGGAGGGAATTCTTATGTTGCAGATGAGTTCATACATTATTTGAATATAGATTCTTACCAGACAAGGGGGCAAGATTGGAGACTGGGACCATTTATGGCTTCTTCAAAGAGTAGGACACTTTCCAATCATCAATATACCGATCTTTTGTTTGATGGAGATGTGTATGTACTCACCTCTACAGATACCTTTAGTTCAGCCATGGATTTTGCAATGCTTATTTCCGATAATAAGCTTGGAATAGTAGTTGGAGAGGCCTCTGGAAATAAGCCGCGAAGTTATGGCGATATCGCTGTTTTTAAATTAAAGAATTCAGGATTGATCATGCGAGTATCTACAAAGAAGTGGTACAGAGTAGATGAAACAATCACCGATGAATTCATTAAACCAGATATAGAATGCAACAGTGAAGACGCACTTCAAGTACTTGTGGAGTATTTGAGGCAACAATAGAATATTTTAAAATGAAACATAAAGATAAAGGCATTCCATTATTGGAGTGCCTTTATATCAGATAGCCATTATATATATTTTCCCTTTGTTTTAATGTTCCTATTCGGATTTTTTTCGGTTTATATACCAGATCGAAGCGGCAGCCAAAGCTAATACAACGGTGGTGATCACACTTGCCTCAATACCGTATTGGCCACCGTTCCATATATTTTTACCTACGGATTGCATTTTGAAGATGGCTGTAACAGTTTCATCATTACCACTTAAATTCAACCCAAGGACACTATACAGGATGGCATTCCAAAAAGAATGCAAACCGCAAGCTGCCCAAATACTCTTAAAACCAACAGTCAGAAGTGAAAAGATTATGGAAATCAAGATAAGATTTACAACGCCAATAACTCCGTAGACCGTGCCATCGTCAAACAGAGACGACCAATGGGGCATAATGAACAGAATGGTGCTGACTGCTATTGCAATCCAGACCGAAGTTTTTTCTTTGAGAGCGTGTAATACAATTCCACGGCAGAGGATTTCTTCTGTTGCTCCTTGAACGATAAAACCACCGATTAAGAGAAGAATCATAGGAATATGGGCATTTTCAAAAAAACCGTCATATTCAATGTTTCCCGTCAAAACGATAGCTGCCACAGACAAGGCAAGCAGGATAACGCCTAGAATAGCACCGATAAAATAATTTCCAAAGCGCTTTGTTAATCCCATTTCCGACAGGGGATTTTTCTCGATCAGCTTCCAATAGAGTAATGCTACACCCGCCATAACAATATAACCATAATACATAATAAGTGTTATGGTCTGTACGTCAAACACATCACCTACCAGCATGTTTTTACCAAATGCAAAATGTAAGAGTATAATAACGCCCTCTGCGAGGAATAATCCCGCTATGTAACATACCCAAAACGCAAGAAATTTCTTTACAATGAATAATGCCGTGGGCATTTCTGTTTGGTTATTAAATGGATTTATATTTTTCAAGAATTGTCTCATTTTACTGTTCCCCCTTGTAGATCACGAATACCATTCAATATGGTATTCAAAGCAAAATCAAAAGTATCATTTATTGATGTGCGGTGTCCATATCCACCGTGGCTCTCAATAGCAGTAAATCCTTGTAGAAAACCTCTGAGCATACGGACAATATGTACTTTTTGTTCCTCGGTCAATCCATATGCTTCAAGCACTTGGAATAGTATGGACACCGTTCCTTGGGTTGCTTGTAGATGCTCTTCTGATTGATACATATTGTACCATTGCATCGCTTCAAATAATCCTTTGTGTTCGGCAGCAAAATTTCGATAGACATAACAGATTTCTTTAATTGCGTCGTCTTTTGCTTTCCCTATGGCGGCTTTTGTGATTTCGGCTTCCAAAGAACGCCAACCATACAACATCAGTTCTTTATTCAATTCGTCAAGTCCACCGCTAAAGTGTTTATATAATGACGGAGATTTTATGCCTAATTCTGTTGCTAATACTTTCAATGTAACATTAGCAATCCCTTTTTCGTCTGCCATATTAGCTGCCGTTTCAATAATTTTCTCTTTATCCAATCGAACTTTCATTTGGCTACTCTACTCCTTTGTTTGGCTAATTATATTAGCTATTATAACAGATTGGTTAGCATGCTTCAAGTGCGAATGAGAAACGATTGCATATTTACAGTTACTGTTCGCAGGTAGGTTCCTACTATCATACATTTGTTAGTGTATAATTTGTATGGGCAAAAATAAAAGGAAGTGGCAAAAAGCAAAGAGTTTCATGAGAAGCGCGAAGCACTAATTGAAAATAAGTATAATGTAGATGAGATACAACAGAGGATACTCAATGGAGATGGTGGAAGTTGGATAAAGGAACCGTATGATCCGGAGGCAATCTTTCGGTTGGATCGATACCACATATATCAGGAAATTTTGAGAAAGATTCAGGATAAAAAAGCCCAACAGGACATACGGGAATTGTTTGATAAAGAAAAGATAGATGAAATGCTGGAATACATTCAAATATATGCAACAAGCGTAGAAAGTCCTGATAAGACAGATAAGAAAAGTAAGAAAGCAAAAGAACTATATAAGTATTTAAACAATAACAGAGAAGGCTTGTTACCGTATCAAAAAAGAGGGATTAAAATCCCTTGTGCACCTAAAGGGATGAAATACAAAAATATGGGTGTGCAGGAAAATCAAAACTGTACCATCATCACTCTTCGTATGAAACACAGAAGAATGAGATGGTCTGTTAGTGGCGCAAACAACATGGCAAAACTCCTGTACAGAAAAGAAAATGATGAGCTTATTGAAACAATAGACCGATATACCGATGGTTTTATGATGACCATAGAAATGCAAAAAGTAGTGGAAAACTTAACAGCGGCAAAGACACCAAAACGAGATGGAAAGGGTTCTGGATATGTGGATGTGATCAATCATCAGGTACCACTGTACGGAGCAATGATGACAGCATCTAGAAAAGCATTTAAGCGATGGTTACAGTAGAAAATCTTCAAAAGGTGAGCTTCCCTCGAAAAATAGGAAAAGCAGTTGGATGGGGATTTTCCTGGGAAAACTGTTTGAGACCGTCGGTCCTTCACATTGAACACTTGGCGAAGTTCTTTTGAGCCTAGTGTGAAAGCGTACCCTTGTGGTAGGCGAGGTATTTTCGAGCCTAGTACCGCTACGGTCGAAACCAAGCGGGAGCGTGTTTTGGAAGGGAGATGCCCATTCGGCTGCGTTATCAAAAAGTAAAAAGGGAAGCGGATGTTATAAAGAAAAATGAAAAAGTGCCAATGATTACTTGACACAAACAACTTTGAATATGTGTTTGACTTGGAACAGAAGTGGTGTTAATATAATAATATAGAAAAGGTGCTACCGATGACGGTTCGCCTGATTCTTTAAGCTAAGTTAAAATAACCGCTCAAGTTTTCGAGGCTATGGGCGGTTATTTTTGCGTCTTGGTATTTTGCTTTCCATGCATGTAACCAAGACTATAAAAAGTCGCACACAATGCAACCGCTGCAATTAGGTCACTAATGGTTAGCATAAGCATAAGTCCCCTTTCCAAGATTTCCCCAAGGGATTTCTATGTAATCGGAGCTATGAACTCTCCGCAAGAAGCGAACCGCCAGTCACACGTCAATGTGTGGTAGCACCCGGACTTTACGTCCAAATCTATTGTATCAAACGTATGTTCTTAAATCAAGAAAAAAATTCCATTTAACCGTATTGAACAAGCTATCTTCGAGTCTGAGCAGTAACAACTAAAATGCTTTACGGAGTTTGAGCATGGACTTGAACTCCCTTTTTTGTTACAATCAAAAGTAAGAGGTTCTAATTTTGTGAATTATGGAAGTATGAAATATGCTTGCATGCTATTACATAATCATTTTAAATTAATTGAAACATTTTTGAAAGTCGATGAATTGATGGAGGGGACGAATAGATAGATTGGTAAATCGGAATTTGGAGGGATAAAAATATGGCTAATTCGTATCAGATAATAGATGAAAAAACATGGGAAAGGACAATGCACTGCATGGTTTTTAGAAACAGTGTTGAACCTGCTTTTTGTGTAACATTTGAAGCAGATATTACAAATTTTAAGCGTATGGTCAAGGAACAGGGATTATCGTTTACATTGGCTATGGTATATGCAGTATGCAAGTGTGCAAATGAAATAGAAGCCTTTCGTTATCGTTTTGTAGACGGAGAAGTGGTTCTTTATGATAGAATAGATACCGCCTTTACTTATTTGAACAAGGAAACCAATTTATTTAAGGAAGCGCATATCTGTCTTTACAGAGACAAGACAGAAATTATTTTGCTTCAAGCTCAAACAAAAAATATATTTTCAAATAGAGAATTGTATGGGTATGGTTATGATGCATATTTATATACAGATGATCAGGAGATTCTTGAAAAAGAGTTTCTTACAAAGGGGGTAAAAATTGTTAAGCCGCTAAATGTAACAGATTACAAAAACAAAGAATTTGTGATTGAAGATATAGATGGTCGATGGATTGCATTTGGATTAAAGTTAAAAGATTGATGCATCGATAGAGTTGGCATTCGAAATGGGGCTTTTGATTCAAACATCATATAAAAGGGGATGAAATATGAAGGTGAAGTTTATAATAAAAGCAGTTGTAATCATGTGGCTATCTAGTGCAATGCTGTTAACTGGCTGTTCCGATCATTCAGAAGGAGGTTCTTATATGGAGATATCAGTGAATGAAGCAGTTGAAATGATGGAAACAGAAAAAGATTATATTATTTTGGATGTGCGAACTATCGAGGAATACAAAGAAGGTCATATTCCTAATGCGATTTGTGTACCAAATGAAACAATTGGAGAAAATGAGATAGAAGAGTTACCGGATAAGGAACAGGTTATTTTTGTGTATTGCCGGAGTGGGAATCGGAGTAAACAGGCGGCAACCAAGCTGGCAGAGCAGGGATATACGAAGGTATATGAGTTTGGTGGAATCATAGACTGGACTGGTGAAATTGTTTCGGAGCATGAAAGGTAGATGAGTTGTGATACAGTAGTTGAAGTATAAATATAGAAAGTTGAGGTGCAAATATGCTTCTTTATCATGCAAGTAAAGAGATTGTTGAATTTCCAGAAGTTAGGAAAACGAAATATACAAAAGATTTTTCTTGGGGATTTTATTGTACGAATAATTATAAACAGGCTGTAAGATGGGCAAATCGTGGGGAAGGTACACCAATTATTAATGTATATAATTATGAAGAAAACAATAGTTTATCGGTTTTGAAATTTGAAACAATGACAGATGAGTGGTTAGATTTTATTGCAAAATGTCGAAAAGGGAATTTGCATCGTTATGACATTGTAGAAGGACCAATGGCAGATGATACAGTTTGGAATTACGTAAATGATTTTTTATATGGGGAAATCAGTAGAGAACAGTTTTGGGCATTGGCAAAATTTAAATATCCTACACATCAAATTAGTTTTCATACTTTAGCGGCAATTGATTGCCTGGACTTTGAAAGGAGTGAAATTGTATATGACAGAGAGAGAAAAGGATGACCTGTTTTATGTATGTTCCTTGATTGAATTTATTGGACGAAAGACAAAGAACCGGAGAAGAATCGTTGTAAATGCACTCGGGAAAAAGGGAATTCAAAAGCAATTATATGATGCACAGGTAAATCATTGCCTTTCCTTTGAACAGGTGGCGGATGAAATAATTGATTACTATAAAATCCCATCTGGTAGTTTTGATACAATTTTGGAATGCGAATATTCTATTCCAAGTGTTACATCAATAGGAAAATTATATAGCAGGTTGATTCTTGATTGTGCAAAACCAGAAGAGGAAGTGATGGAAGTAATTAATGTTTTTAATTCATTTATCAGTGATGAAATATCAAATTTTCGAACGGGAATATATTATCAAAATATGAGTTATTTAGAATGTTCCTATCAGGAAGGGTATCTGTTGGATTAGCCAAAAAAGATATGCATGGGAATGTCATAAAGATACTTAAGTAGAATGAGGAAAAAGTAATGAAATTAAAAAATATATTAATAGTCGTGAAAGATATTGAAAAATCACAACAGTTTTATCATGATCTGTTTGGTCTTGATGTAGTGCTTGATAATGATGGTAATATGATTTTAACGGAAGGTCTTGTGCTTCAAGATGAGAAAGTCTGGAAAGGTTTTTTGGAAAAAGAAGTTATCCCAGAAAATCATTCCTTCGAGCTATATTTTGAAGAAAATAACCTGGAAGCATTTGTTGAAAAATTAGAAAGGTTATATCCGCAAATCCATTATGTGAATAGACTTATGACACATAGCTGGGGGCAGAAAGTAATTCGATTTTATGATCTGGATGGCAATTTGATTGAAGTGGGGACGCCAATGTGAAATGTCAATATTATTACAGAAGTGTTTATTAACAACAGGAATGCTTTATTAGGTACACTTTTGGAAGAGTAGTTTATAAACTGTGAGTGTAAAGTTGGAAGGAAGAGCGATTTGAAGATACGAGAGGAATTTACCTGTCCGTTAGAATTGATTCATGACATGATCAAAGGAAAATGGAAGCCAATCATTTTGTGGAGATTACGTTTGGGAGCGACATCTCTTTCTAAGTTGGAAAGGGATATAGATGGTATTACACAAAAAATGTTGTTGGAGCAATTAAGAGAATTAATGGATTATGGCTTCGTGAAAAAGACAACCTTTGAGGGATATCCCCTTCGTGTAGAATATTCCCTGACAGAAGATATGGGGGAAGATATATTAGCGGTGTTAAAAATTATGCAGCACATTGGAATTGATTACATGAAAAAGAATGGAATGGAGCATATTTTGGAGGAAAAAGGAGTAGTTCCAGAGTAATACACACAAAAAAGTGGGTAATTTACCATCTGATACCATCTGTTTATAATGTCCTTATAAAAATGAAATGGAGGACTTATAAATGAATGTTACAAGTAGTGGAATTAAGAATGGTATGATAGAACCACAATATGGAAAAAGGGGCACACAGTTTAATGAGAATCATATTCCGACCTTCTCATTGCCTTTTCGGGTGGAGAATGCTCCAAAAGAAACGGTATCACTTGCGATTGTTTTGGAGGATAAGGATGCTTATCCGGTGACAGGCGGTTTTGTGTGGATACATTGGCTGGCTGCCAATATCACTCGTTTTGATATAAAGGATAATGAGAGTCAGACTGCAACAGATTTTATACAGGGCAGAAACAGTTGGACAAGTATACAGGGCGGGGAACAGTCAGTTGAACTTTCTTCTTTTTATGGAGGTATGACACCACCAAATCAGCCTCATACATACGAGCTTCATGTATATGCATTGGACAAAATGCTGGATATCAAACAGGGATTTTTATTGAATGAACTCTATCATGCAATGGACGGGCATATTTTGGAGCAATGTACTTTGAAGGGAATCTATGAAAATTAGTTTATTTAAAATTGGTTGGATATGGGAAAGTTCGTATTGTTACATTTACAGGGGGAGATATTGAATGAATAACCAATTTATACAGGGAGTATTGTTTAATTGGGATAAGATAGATAACGATAGTTACCTAAAGAAAATTGAAGCATTTCGGGGTATTGAAAATCTTGAGTTTACGAATTCAATCACATTTTTTGTGGGAGAAAATGGAAGTGGAAAGTCAACACTACTTGAAGCGATTGCAGTGGCCCATGGATTTAATCCCGAAGGTGGCACAAAGAATTATGTGTTTTCTACGCATGATACCCATTCTGAGTTATGTAATGCCATAAGAATTGTAAAAGGATACAGAAGGGAAAAATGGGGTTATTTTCTTAGAGCCGAAAGTTTTTATAATGTTGCAACTCAAGAAGAAGAGTATGCAGATATAGCACATCCCTCGGCTGGATATCACGAAAAATCACATGGGGAGAGTTTCCTGGCGTTAGCTCAGAGTAATCTTAAAGCAAATGGTTTGTATCTTTTGGACGAGCCAGAAGCGGCATTATCTCCTCAAAGACAGCTTACCTTATTACTGGAAATATACAGATGCGCAAAAGAAGGGGCTCAATTTTTTATTGTTACACATTCCCCTATATTATTAGGTATTCCAAATGCGGATATTTACTGTTTTGATAATGGTAGCATCCATTTGTGCTCCTATGAAGAAACAGAAAGTTATCAAGTTACAGAAATGTTTATTAACAACAGGAATACCTTATTAGGCAGGCTTTTGGAAGAGTAGTTTATAAACTGTAAGTGTAAAGTTGGAAGGTAGTTCATCTAAAGCAGGAAAAAGAAAAGTTTCTTATGAGAAGAAGGAGATGTTTTTTATGGGAGAATTATCAAAACTTCCTAATATAGGAAAGACAGTAGAAGAACAACTTATGCAAGTGGGAATCCACACTGCTGTGGAATTAAAAGAACTAGGAGCTAAGGCAGCATGGCTCAAAATAAAGGAAATGGATGAATCTGCTTGTATCAATCGATTGATGGCACTGGAAGGTGCAATTCGGGGAGTAAAGAAAACGATGCTTTCCGATGAAGTGAAGGCTGATTTGAGGCAATTTTATCAGGAACAGAAGAAATAGATAAACCACCTGTTGTCAAAAAGCGTGTTCGTCATACAGTTCCAAATATTTGTTATTACTTTCGTGTTTTTCTATAATTGATATTATTTTAGTAAAATATTTATTGCCTAGTGCTTGTCTGCTTCTTTCGGCATAAATCCAAACAATATGAAGAGGTGCTCCATATTCGTGAATGCCAAAGCCTCCCCAAAGCAGGTTATTAAAAGCATTCATATTACGCACTCTTTTAAAGTCAGTTTTTGAGGTTAACTTCTGTTCTATTTGAACAAAAAAATCATTAAGTGTATGGATATCACGCCCATCAATGAATATCCATTTTTCGGAATTTGCATCAAGAATAGGATTTACTATTTCGGTTACTGTGAAAGTACCGATTACCTTTGGGCCTTCATATATATCCAAACACTTATCAATCCATAGTGAGTTTCCATAATATTTCGGAGAAATAAAGCTAACGGAAGCTGGGATAGATTTTTTTAGAGAGATGGGATTATCAAAACTGAGAACGCAACTTGCCCAATAGTCTTCTTTTATTATTGTGGTAGGACGAAGCCCCGGAAAAATAGGAGTAGTTCTACCGGTATTTTTTAATATTCCTTTTGCATCTATATTGAGCATATATTTCCTATCTTTCTATTGGTGAAATCGCCAAACCTCCAAACTATCAATTGTATCCATCTACGTTAGCATTTATCCATTCCATATTTTTCAACAGTATCTTCAGCATTAAACATTTTCAGAGAAGTCTGCATCATATCTGCAATATAATCGCCATCGCCCATTGTAGCAAAGTACAATACATCCTTCCGTTCAAAACCATATTCATTCCATTGCTTATTATAGCAAATAAGCATCAGGTATTCTACTTGAACTGTAACAATTTTGATGAGACAATAACAAAAAGCATTTCGATCCGTTCACACAATACATTCGTATTATGTTATAATACTTAAGGAAAGTATCATAGTCAGAGCAGTCAAAAAAAGAACAGATTTACAAAATGTAAAACTGCTCTGAGTGTGATTCTTTTCTATTGTACCAAGTTGCGACCGTGTAGCCGGTACTTATATGGAGATAGT
>JBGVLO010000202.1:0-11109 GCA_045124315.1 Lachnospiraceae bacterium | reverse complement strand
AACGCGCTAGAGTTTCGCAATCGAAACTCTTTCTTGTATGGGAAAGTTCGTTCTATAGAGCAGGTCTGCAAGTATGAGGGAGGTAAGGTGATGAAGTGAACTTGCTCATTTTATTATGCTCGAAGATCAAAGGAATATCTGGTGACTTTTTGGGAAATGCTTTCTGGTTTCATAAAATCTGTCTCGATATCGATCTCTTTTTCAAACTTTGATACAGATGTTTTACAGAGAAATCCCTTGTCTAAAAGTGTCTCTTCCAGTAAAAATAAGTTGTTGTTTAACAATCGTATGGCTTTGTCATCTTGCAGACGGAAATCCATTAGTAAGCTTTGTTGATTTAATTTTACATCCACTTGAACAGAACCTAAATGTTCCATGTCTAATTGCAGTAAGACATGAATTGGATTTTGTTGCTGTTCTAATTTTTTCTTTTTGGTATATACATATAATTCTGCATGATTGCATTTATCTTGTAATTTTGTGGGTAGTTGTACATAGGAAAAAAATTGATTTAGTACCTTCATAAAATCCAGATTATCTTTTAGTTGGGATACGGATTGTTGTGCTTCTGCCTGCATGTTTGTACTGTTTTGTTGTATTTGCATGTGTTTCCCACGAAGTAAAGGCTGATTTAATAGTTCGTCAATATCTGCTAGTTGTTTGTCAATCTTCTCGTAATATCGCTGGATTCCATTTTGCTTATAAAAATCCTGAGGTGTTAATAAAAAGGAATCCCTAATTTCTTTTTGTAAAAGAGAGAAAAATGTATTCGATGATAGTATTTGTGCAGAGGCAGTATTGTCTGCAAAAGGAAGTATAGTTTTTATTACTCGCAATAATTCTGTAGTATTGATTTCTCCGGAGGATACTTTTGCTTTTATGGAGTCGTCTATTGGCAAGCGATTCACTAAATTAGAAAATTCAATGCGTTCAATATTCGATAAACAGCCTCCAAGTTCATTTGTATGCGCCTGCATTTCAGTGAAGGTGTTTTCTAATTGCTGAATAACAGGATTATCAAAAATACTAATGTGTAACATGGAAGATTCGGAATTTCTACCGGATGTGAAAGTGGATAATGCATGTTTTAAAAATGAGGTTTTTGTATGCGTTTCTGTATCTGTATCAGGTAGATTCGTTTTATTGTTTGTTGCTTCATTATTCACTAGGTTTTCTTCTGGTAAAATAGAGGAGCCAGTGTCATTTAGCATGTCCTGGTCTAAGGCAAAAGCTTTTTCGAAGTCTGCATGTATAAGATGGATGACGTCTCTTAAAGTGGCAGAATTTTGTTGAATTGCTTCTTTTTGCATGTCGCTTAATTCAAAGTTTTCCAATATGGTGATCAATTCTGTTTTGTCGGCTTCCGATAAGTTAAGAGGCATATCGGGAAGAATAGTCTTGCTGGACTGTTCTGCAGTTATATTATTGTCCAGGACCGCAGAAAGAATTCTGGATACATTTGTTGGAAATGGTAAGGTACTGTTCTTTGTATCAGAGTGTGATGTGTGTGGCATCAATTGTTGTATGATGGCCTCTCTTGGATCCGTTGGGGTGCTATTATATGCATTTGCTGAAGTTGTGTCGTTCGTATTTGTTGCTGTTGCTTCAGAGGAGGTGTGGGCGTCGGTGTGAGTTGTTAGACTATTAGGAGTTTGTCTGTTGGTTTCAACAGAATTAGCGACTCCCTGTGTTTGTGTAAGGTCATTGGTAAGGTTATTTGTAATATTTTCTGGTAAGTGTTGCTGTGCAATGTCTTTAATCAATGAACAAATCTTGTTACTGAGTATTTCAATCTGGTCAGCTAATGCGTGTTCCTTTGTCTGATACTTTTCGAACTGAGTAGCATTTACAGATGTAACCGGAATTTGCAATTTATTCAGAGTGACTAACGTAGGAATATTAATATCCTGATGCTGAAATGATTGTTGGATCATATGCTGAATTGTATTTTTGTTAATTGGCATTTTGTTGTTCATCAATTCCATGACAATTTGCTGGTTTTTTTCTGTTTTTGGGATGTTTGCTTCTTCCAGTGCTTTTTGTACCATGCTGTTTGCAATCGCTAATTGACTCTTGGGAAGAGCTTCCAGTGTGATCAATTCCTGGGTGGCAGAAGCTACTTTAAATGCAGCAATATCGCCGATTGAAAGCCAGTTTCCGTTTTCCAGTTTTCCTGCAACAGTTGTGTTATTTTCTAATGTGATCATGATTTCGTTATTTCTCAGATCAGATACTTCCCCTTTGATAATTTGACCAGGAAAAAGGGAGCGAATCTTAGTCGTGGTCCCATAACTACTCATGGTATTTGCTTGCTGTACCTGTGGTCTTGGCGGTTGAGCTGCTGCTCTGTTTGCAGGAACCCGTCCTTGAGGAGCTCTCCCTTGAGGAGATCTGCCATTCCTTGGTGAATTTTGATTAATACGATTACTGGATAAATTCATGATGCATAACCTCTCTTTGTCTGAAGTCTACAAGTTACTGTAAACAAAGGTGCAATTGTGTATGCACAGTTGTCTTGGTAAATATAGTAAATAAAAAGAGCAAAAGTGTCTCTTGCGTTGTCATAATATAAACTTAATTCAGTAACATTATATCGTCATTTTTCCTATTTGAAAACATAGCAAATGAAAATCTTTGGTTACTTAACAGGATTTTATGAAGATTCGCCCGTGGAAAAGACAAACAGCAAACTTGTTTGATACTTGGGAGTGTGTTATAATGGACGATAGGTATCGTTTTCTAAACGTAAAGGAAAATGAAATGCACATAAAGGAGAGAACAGAGTGATAGAACAGAATAAGATTAGAAATTTTTGTATTGTAGCACACATAGATCATGGTAAGTCTACTTTGGCAGACCGAATTATTGAAAAGACCGGTTTGCTTACAAGCAGAGAGATGCAAGCACAGGTTTTGGATAATATGGAACTGGAAAGAGAACGTGGAATTACGATTAAAGCACAGACTGTGCGTATTGTATATAAGGCAAAAGATGGAGAAGAGTATATATTCAATCTGATCGATACACCGGGACATGTGGATTTTAACTATGAAGTTTCTAGAAGCTTAGCAGCCTGTGAGGGGGCTATCTTAATTGTAGATGCTGCACAGGGAATTGAGGCGCAGACTCTTGCAAATTGTTATCTTGCTTTAGATCATGACCTGGAAATCCTGCCGGTTATTAACAAAATTGATCTTCCAAGTGCAGATCCGGATCGTGTGAAGGCAGAGATTGAAGATATCATTGGATTGGATACAGAGAATGCACCATTGATTTCAGCAAAGCTGGGACTAAATATAGAGGATGTGTTGGAACAGATCGTGGCTCAGATACCAGCACCAAGTGGTAAGCTGGACGAACCGTTTAAGGCGTTGATCTTTGACTCTTTGTATGATGCATACAAGGGGGTTATTGTGTTCTGCCGTGTATTTGATGGCCGTGTGAAAAAAGGAACTAAGATGAAAATGATCGCAACACAGGCGGAAGCGGAAGTTGTGGAAGTAGGAACTTTTGGCGCAGGACAGTTTATTCCGTGTGAGGAATTGACGGCTGGTATGGTTGGATATATTACTGCCAGTCTGAAGAATGTAAAAGATACCCGTGTGGGTGATACCATAACAGATGCAGATAATCCATGTGAGGAAGCTTTACCAGGATATAAGAAGGTAAATCCTATGGTGTACTGTGGAATGTACCCTGCAGACGGATCGAAATATCCAGATTTGCGTGACGCATTGGAAAAACTGCAGTTGAATGATGCATCTTTGCAGTTTGAGCCAGAGACCTCTATTGCTTTAGGATTTGGTTTCCGTTGCGGATTCTTAGGATTATTACATTTAGAGATCATTCAGGAAAGATTGGAGAGAGAGTACAATCTGGATATTGTTACCACTGCTCCGAGTGTTATCTACAAAGTATATAAGACAGACGGAGAAGTAATCGACATTACGAACCCATCTAACCTTCCAGATCCATCGGAGATCGATCATATGGAGGAACCGATTGTTTCCGCAGAAATTATGGTTACTACGGAGTTTGTAGGTCCTATTATGAATCTTTGTCAGGAACGTCGTGGAGTGTATTTGGGAATGGAATATATTGAGACGACCAGAGCATTGTTGAAGTATGATTTACCATTGAATGAAATTATTTATGATTTCTTTGATGCATTAAAGTCAAGATCCAGAGGATATGCTTCTTTTGATTACGATATGAAAGGATATGTACCTTCTGATCTTGTTAAGTTGGATATTCTTATTAACAAGGAGGAAGTGGATGCCTTATCCTTTATTGTGCATTCTGAGACTTCTTACGAGCGTGGAAGAAAGATGTGTGAAAAACTTAAGAAAGAAATACCAAGACATATGTTTGAAATTCCAATTCAGGCTGCAATTGGAAGTAAGGTAATTGCTCGAGAGACAGTAAAAGCTATGCGGAAAGATGTATTGGCAAAATGTTATGGTGGAGATATTTCACGTAAGAAGAAATTATTGGAGAAACAGAAAGAAGGAAAGAAACGAATGCGTCAGGTTGGAAATGTAGAGATTCCACAGCAGGCATTTATGAGTGTACTTAAACTAGATGAAGAATAGGGGCGAGGGATAAAATGGGATTAGCATATACATGGTTTCAGTGGATTAGTATTTTTGTGATTTACACAATCATGGGCTGGTGTCTGGAAGTTGGTTATGCAGCAGTGGACAAGGGGAAGTTTGTCAATAGAGGTTTTTTGAATGGTCCTGTCTGTCCGATTTACGGATTTGGAGGAAGCATTGTCATATTTTTTCTATATCAATATCGGGAGAATTTTCTGATCGTTTTCTTTGGAGCAGTTGTACTGAGTACAATTTTGGAATTCATTACCGGATATGTGTTGGAAAAGATTTTTCATGAACATTGGTGGGATTACTCCGATAAGCCCTTTAACATCAAAGGGTATGTTTGTTTAGAGTTTTCTATTCTTTGGGGTGTTGCATGCACATTTGTGGTAGATGCGATTCACCCACCTGTGGAGAAATTGGTATGTTTCATTCCAGCTAAGATCCAAATGATTTCGATTGCTATCATTATAGTGCTGTTTGTTGCAGATATATCTGTGACAGTAACTACCATTGTACATTGGAAGCATCAGGTGCGTGTGATGGTGGAAATCGTAGAACTGCTTCGTGGATTTTCAGATGAAGTGGGAGACAGCTTGAGTTCCAGTGTCTTGAAAGCTATGAGTAAAGGCACAGAATGGAAAGATAATTTTGAACAGGATGAGCGTATCATTAACGCGAAGGCAGAGTTGGAAAGCAAAAAAGAAGAGTTGGACTGCATCAGAGAGAAATATGCGGCTATGTCCAAAAAGAAGTTTTTGGGACACAGACGATTGGAAAATGCCTTTCCAAAGTTGTCTCGGTTTAATCCTTTGTCAGTGAGAGAAAGCTGGAAGGAAATAAAAGAAAAAGGAATGCACTATGCAAAGCGAGAGAATTAAAAAGAGGGAATTGGGAATTTATGTTCATATTCCTTTTTGTGTAAAAAAATGTAAGTATTGTGATTTTTTGTCTTCTCCTGCATCTGAGGAGACAAAGGAGCAATATATTCAGGCATTGCTAAGGGAAATTGATAGTTATAGAGAAAAAGCGCAGGCGTATCAGGTTCAGACCATATATTTTGGAGGCGGTACGCCTTCTTCTATAGCCGGAGAACAGATTTCTATGGTATTAAGGAAAATACAGGACGTCTTTCAGATTACCAATATGGAGAAGCTGGAAATTACCATTGAGGTGAATCCAAATTCCAGTTTGCAGGATAAACTGGAAACTTATGGGAAAATTGGCATCAATCGAGTGAGTATTGGATTACAGTCTACCCATGAAGAGGAATTGCAGTTGCTTGGAAGACCCCATACCTATGAGGATTTTCTTGAGTGTTTTCTTGGCGCCAGAAAAGCCGGATTTACGAATATAAGTGTGGATGTCATGTCTGCGTTGCCAAATCAATCTATGGAGCGATATGAGGAAACTTTGCGCCGGGTTGCTGCTTTGAATCCGGAGCACATTTCTTCCTACAGTTTAATAGTGGAAGAAGGGACTGCCTTTTGGGAACGATATGGTGAGGGAAAAGAATGGGAGCATGAGCTGCCGGACGAAGAATTGGATCGAAAAATGTACGAGGCTACGAAGCAAATCCTAAAAGAATATGGCTATGAAAGATATGAAATATCCAATTATGCCAAGGCAGGATATGAATCCAAACATAATTCTTCCTATTGGATTAGGCGGCCTTATATTGGTTTCGGTCTTGGAGCCTCCTCTTTTTTTGAAGGGAAACGGTTTGATAATTGTACTAAGATGGAACAGTACATTGAAAATAGTGAAACATGGGAACAAAGAATTCACAACATAGAAGAAATACAGAAAAAGACAGCCATGGAAGAATTTATGTATCTGGGGCTTCGCATGACCAAAGGTATTGAAAAACAAAAGTTTTATGAGGAGTTTGGAGTGACTGTTGTAGATGTTTTTGGAAATGCCATAGAAAAATTAAAGGGGTGGAAGCTCCTTGAAGAAGATAGTGAGAGACTGTGGCTTACAGAATACGGATTAGATGTAAGCAATGTGGCTTTTCAGGAGTTTTTGTTGGAGGATGTAGAGTAAGATGCAGAAATTAAAACAGCATTTAAAAGAGAATACGTTTTCGCCTGTTTATCTGCTGTATGGGCAGGAGGACTATTTAAAAAAGGTATACCGTGATAAATTGAGAAATGCCATTATTTCGCCGGATGATACCATGAATTATTCCTATTTTGAAGGCAAAGATATGGATTTGACGCAGGTTCGTTCCATTGCAGATACTGTTCCTTTTTTTAGCGACAAAAGACTGGTGGTGATAGAAAATAGTGGTCTGTTTAAGAAGCAAAGTGATTTTGGAGAATATATAACGCAGCTTCCGGATACGACCAATATTATTTTTGTAGAGAGTGAAGTGGATAAACGAAATAAACTTTACAAAGCGGTTCAAAAAATAGGAACAGTTAGTGAAATGAATGGTCTGAATGAACAGGATTTGAAGATCTGGGTGGCTACGTATCTTCAGAAAAATCAGAAAAAGATTACAGAGCAAAATATTATGCTACTCTTTCAAAAAGTGGGCGTAGATATGAAGAATTTGGAGAATGAGCTAGAGAAATTGATCTGTTATGCTGGAGAGGAACCGGTTATTACAAGAGAAATGTTAGAGGAAGTCTGTGTGGTACAGACAGAGGGAAAGATATTTCAGATGATTGATGCCATAGGAAGCAAAAATCAGGATCAGGCATTGGGGCTTTATTATGATTTGCTTGCGGTTCGTGAAAAACCCATGTCTATTTTGTATTTGTTGATCCGGCATTTTAATATACTCATACAGATAAAGGAATTGTCAAGAGCCGGACTTCCAAATGGGGAGATTGCTTCAAAATGCGGAATTCCGCCATTTTCCGTTCGAAAATATGTAGGCCAGGTTCGGAATTTCAAAACATCAGAAATAAAACGCAGTTTAGAACGGTGCATCGAGGTAGAACAACAGGTCAAAACCGGTTTACTTTTGGACCAAATCGGTGTAGAATTGTTAATAGTAGAGTTTACAAATTAGGAGGAAATCGTTGCCTGTTTGTAAATGAAATCAGTTCGGATAATATATGGAAAGACAATAGAAGAATAAAGGAGCAAAACATGAAAACAATCATTAAGAATGGTCACGTGTTGAATCCAGCAAATGCTGTGGATGAGGTTATGGATATTGAGATTCAGGATGAAAAAATTGTAGCAATGCAGAAGGATATAGATTCCACAGATGCAGATGTTGTGTTAGATGCAACAGGCAAATATGTTATGCCCGGTTTTATCGATCTTCATGTGCATTATAGAGAACCAGGGTTTGAATATAAGGAGACGATTAAGACTGGAGCAATGTCTTCTGCCAGAGGTGGATATACTTCTGTGTGCCCTATGCCAAATACAAAACCAGCTATTGATAGCAAGGAAATGGTAGAGTGGGTTATGAATAAGGCGAAAGAAGATTCGGTGGTTCATATCCTTCCAGTAGGGGCAGTTACATTGGGGCAAGACGGATCCACAGTCACAGATATGGCTGGGATGAAGGAAGCCGGAGCGGTTGCAGTAAGTGAAGACGGAAAATCCGTAATGGATATTCTGGTATATGTGGAAGGAATGAAGAAGGCGGCAGAGAATGATCTTCTTGTTATGGCACACTGTGAGGATAAACAACTTGTGCGTGGCGGTGTAATGAATGCAGGAAAAAGAGCAGACGAATTAGGTTTGCCGGGAATTACTAATTCTGTGGAAGATGTCATTACAGCAAGAGATATTTTCCTTGCCAATGAGACTGGTGCGAAATTGCATTTGTGCCACTGTTCTACAAAGGATAGTGTGGCTATGGTGAAATTTGCAAAGGATACAGGATATCAGGTGACTGGTGAAGTTTGTCCACACCATTTTACTTTGTGCGATGCAGATATTCCAAGTGATGATGCAAACTATAAGATGAATCCACCGCTTAGAAGCAAAGCAGATGTACAGGCGCTGAAGGAAGGATTGAGAGATGGCATAATGGATGTAATCTCTACCGATCACGCTCCACATGGACAAGAAGAGAAGGCGCAGTCCATGAAGAAGGCACCGTTTGGTATTGTGGGAGAAGAGACTGCATTTGCATTGGCTGTAACAGAATTGGTGGAACAGGGCTATTTGACAAAAATGCAGTTAGTGGAAAAGATGAGTTATAATCCAGCTAAGGTTTTGGGAATTGACAAGGGTTCTATTGAGGTTGGAAAAGTAGCAGATATTGTAATTGCAGATTTTGATGAGAGTTATGCAATCGATGTGAGCAAATTTGCGTCAAAAGGAAAGAATACCCCGTTTGATGGGAAACAGGTAAAAGGAAGAGTATATCAGACTTTAGTAGACGGAAAAGTGGTATATGACTATACAAAAGAAGTATAAAACATAAAGTAAACAAACAGTGATCAAGATTAGAAAGGATAGAGAATATGATAAATAAGCTTTGTAAAAATATTACAGATAAGAATGCACCGATCGTAGTAGGTTTGGACCCTATGTTAGATTACGTGCCAGAAGAGATTAAGAAAGTTGCTTTTGAAGAGTATGGCGAAACATTAGAAGGGGCAGGAGAGGCCATTTGGCAGTTTAATAAAGCAATTGTGGATGCAACAGCAGATTTAATTCCGGCAGTTAAGCCACAGATTGCTATGTATGAACAGTTTGGTATTCCTGGAATGATCGCGTTTAAGAAGACCGTAGATTATTGTAAAGAGAAGGACTTAGTAGTAATTGGAGATATCAAGAGAGGCGATATTGGCTCTACCTCTTCTGCATATGCGGTGGGTCATGTGGGTCGTGTTAAGATTGGGAACAATTCGTATGCAGGTTTTGACGAGGACTTTGTAACGGTAAATCCATATTTGGGTTCTGATGGTATCAAGCCATTTATTGATGTATGTAAGGAAGAGAACAAAGGAATTTTTGTTTTAGTAAAGACATCCAATCCATCCAGTGGAGAGTTTCAGGATCAGCTGGTGGACGGAAAACCATTATATGAATTAGTTGGAAAGAAAGTTGCTGAGTGGGGAGAAACTCATATGGGTGACGCGTATAGTTATGTTGGCTGTGTAATTGGAGCTACTTATCCAGAGATGGGAAAAACTTTGCGTAAGCTTATGCCTAAGACTTTTATTTTAGTTCCTGGATATGGTGCACAGGGTGGAAAGGCAGAAGATCTTGTTCCATATTTCAATGAGGATGGATTAGGTGCCATCATCAATTCTTCCAGAGGAATCATTGCGGCATATAAACAGGATAAATACAGTAAGTTTGGAAGTGCAAATTTTGCAGAGGCGTCCAGACAGGCTGTAATTGATATGAAAGAAGATATCAATGGTGCCTTGGGAAGAAAGTAGCATTCACATTGTAGTAAAGTTATGTTTCACATACCTGTGAATCGTAACGTAGTAACAATTCAAAGAAGTGAGGAATATTCATGGCAGAAAAAGTAGTAAAAGAAGTTAGGATCACCAACACGGAACTGGTGACAGACGGCGTATATAGTATGTGGATTCAGGATGAAGAGATTGTGCAGAATGCAAAACCGGGACAGTTTGTATCCCTGTATTGTAAAGAAGGCAGTCAGCTTCTTCCAAGACCAATCAGTATTTGTGAGATCGACAAGGCCAACAGTACCTTACGATTGGTATATCGTGTGGTTGGAAAAGGAACAGAAGAATTTTCAGGGTTAAAGGCAGGGGATACCATTCGTGTGATGGGACCTCTTGGAAATGGATTTACACTTGAGGGTAAGAAAGCTATTTTGATTGGTGGAGGAATTGGAATTCCACCAATGTTGCAGCTGGCAAAGAGCTTGGATGCAGAAGTACAGGTGGTACTTGGCTATCGTGACAACGACTTGTTTTTGAAAGAAGAATTTGAACCATACGCAACCGTATATGTATCTACTGAAGATGGCAGCGTGGGAACCAAGGGAAATGTCATTGATGCCATCAAAGCCAATGGGCTGGAAGGTGATGTGATCATGGCATGTGGTCCAATGCCAATGCTTCGTGGAATTAAGGCATACGCACAGGAGAAAGGAATTAAGACACAGATTTCTTTAGAAGAAAAGATGGCATGTGGAATCGGCGCCTGTCTTGCCTGTGTATGCAAGTCAAAAGAAAAGGATCACCATACAAATGTAGATAACAAGCGTATTTGCAAAGATGGTCCGGTATTTTATGCAGAGGAGATTGAAATCTAATGAGTACAAATATGAAAGTAAACATAGCAGGAGTGGAGTGGAACAATCCGGTGACTGTTGCATCAGGAACCTTTGGTTCTGGTGCGGAATATAGTGATTTTGTGGATTTAAATCAGATCGGAGCGGTTACGACCAAAGGAGTGGCAAATGTTCCATGGCCAGGTAATCCAACCCCGAGAATTGCCGAGACTTATGGTGGGATGATCAATGCGATTGGTCTTCAGAATCCGGGAATTGATCTGTTTGTTGAGAGAGATATTCCATACTTAAAACAGTATCCGGATACACGTATTA
>JBGVLO010000201.1:0-5991 GCA_045124315.1 Lachnospiraceae bacterium | reverse complement strand
AAAAATCGTAACTATTCAGAGGGTGCAATTCGTAAAATGCCAGATATACATAATGACTAAAAAATATTGTTTATGGCTGGACATTTCCCGGTGTGCGCTTTCACACTAGGCTCAAAAAGACTTCGCCAAGTGTTCAATGTGTACTCATTACAACCTTATCGGCTATACCTGAGTATGTGCAACTTGTACCTTATCCGCGAGCGCAACTGTACAAGTTGCACATACTCAGTTGCACCCTCTGAACAGTAACGATAAAAATGCTTGGTGAAATTGACAAGTGACCACAGGTTTTGTAAAATTGTGGTAGGGGAATTAGGATAGAAATCTCGAACAAAATAAAAATAGTAAGGAGGCGTTTTATGAGAAAAAAGAGATTACAGACAGTGCTGGCAGCTACTGCTGCAACCGCCTGCATTATTGGTGGGGTAGCGGTTGCCTGGAAGTGTCTTCCGGTAGTGACAGTAGAAAATCAGGAAAAAGTTACAGTAGAGCAGGAGAACAAGGGCATTACGGTCCATTATTTCTGGGCTTTAAATGATGAACCAAGAGTTTTCTACACAGAAGTAGATGGAAACAAAGTTGCCATGGAAGAACAGGGTGTACCTATGAAGAGTGAAGGGAACAACTGGTATTCCTATACCATTCCTAATGCGGAGAAGGTAACACTGAAATTTAAAGTAGATCAGTATGAATATGTCACGGCAAATGAAACCTATTCTTCCGGAGAATATTGGATAGAGGAAAATACTTCCCATGATACCATGACAGATGCTTACAAGAATACGGTTTATGCGCAGAATACAAAAGAGGCAGAAATTAAGACGGAAAATGTTGTATCAGAAAATGTTGCGTCGAAAAACCAACTTGCCACAAAAGGTTTCCAGAAAATTGTTCGCTACAAACAGACCTCTGCAACTTCTGCAAAAGACATTACATTACATTATCCTTCGGACTGGGCTTCTATTCAGATTTATGGCTGGAACGGACTTCCATCTGATGTGGATATGGTATGGCCGGGCGATGCATTGACGAAAGATGACAATGGCTATTATACTTACACATTTTCGGATGTGAATAAGGTAAATTTCCTGTTTCATAATGGAACGGAACAGTCCGATGAATTTACCCTAAAGGGTACGGGAGAATACTGGTATTCCAATGGGAAATGGGTGACGCAAGATCCGAATACAGGCGGAACAGCCACAGACAGACCAATCCAGTCTTTCACGCCTTCCACACCGCGTCCGGCTACGAAAGGAGAGAAGCTTGGTGGAGATTTCAGAGAAGACACCATTTACTTCCTGATGACAACCAGATTTTATGATGGAGATTCCGGTAACAATGTATACTGCTGGGATGGACCAAAGGGAAACAAGGAAAACAATGACCCTGAGTGGAGAGGCGATTTCAAGGGATTGATTGAGAAGTTAGATTACATAAAGGCACTTGGTTTCTCTGCCATCTGGATTACTCCGGTTGTGGAGAATGCCAGTGGATACGATTATCACGGATATCATGCCAGCGATTTTTCAAAGGTGGATGAGAGATATGAGTCAGACGGTGTGACTTATCAGACGTTGATCGATGCCTGTCATAAAAAGGGAATCAAAGTGATACAGGATATTGTATTGAATCACACAGGTAACTGGGGAGAGGCAAATCTCTATCATATGTTCAACAAAGGAGAAGTGACTACGGATGCAGACGGCAACAAAATGAGTGCACCGATGGAAGTTGGCGGAGATAAAGTGGATCAATTAAATGCTGGTGCTACCAAAAAAGGTGCAACCGACTATGCAGATGCGATTACGAAGAAAAAAGAGTATGATGCTCGTATTGCTGCCATGAAAGAAGATGATATTGATACAGACGGTATTTATCATCATTATCCAAACCTGAACTGGGATGATAAGACCTGTCAGCTTGGCCAGATCGCAGGTGACTGTGTGGACTTGAACACAGAGAATCCGATCGTATATAACTATTTGATTGACTGCTATAACAATTATATTGGCATGGGAGTGGATGGTTTCCGTGTGGATACGGTGAAACATATTTCGCGGTTGACCTTCAACAAGAGCTTTTTGCCTGCATTTAAGAAATCAGGTGGAGAAGATTTCTACATGTTTGGTGAGGTTTGTGCCCGCTTTGGAGGAGTATGGTACCGTGATACACCACCATTGTCCTGTCCATTCTACACATGGAAAGAAAGTAAGGATGTAGCTTGGAGCGACACAGATTGGGAAGCAAACTATAATGCCGCAATCGCACATTATGATGCCAATTTGAGTGTGGCATCACAGCCAACCAGTGACAATGCCTTTTTGAATGGAAATGATTATCATGAGACCGATTACAGTATGCATTCCGGACTGGATCAGATCGACTTCCCTATGCATTGGAATTTTAAAGATGCCAATACGGCATTTGGTTTTGCAAGAAGCGGTGACCAGTATTACAATGATGCCACATGGAATGTAGTGTATGTAGACTCCCATGACTATGGTCCGGATTTCTGTCAGGATCATCGTTATCAAGGAGGAGAAGAAGCATGGGCAGAAAATCTTTGTCTCATGTTTACCTTTAGAGGAATTCCTTGTATTTATTACGGCTCCGAAGTGGAATTTAAGAAAGAGGAGATGATTGATAAAGGACCGACTATAACATTAGAGAATTCCGGAAGAGCATACTATGGAAGTTATCTGGAAGGTGAAGTCACCGCGTCAAACTATGGAACATACAAAGCAAGCGGAACAGTGGCAGAAACTTTGAATTCTCCATTGTCACAGCAGATCATTCGTTTGAATCAGATTAGAAGAGCCGTTCCTGCATTGCAGAAAGGACAGTATTCCTGTGAAGGAGTTGCAGGTTCCGGTATTGGTTATAAGAGAAGATATACCGATTCTTCTGTAGACAGTTATGCATTGGTGAATATTTCCGGTTCCAGCACATTTACAGGTGTGGAAAATGGAACTTATATTGAGGTGGTTACAGGAAAAGAAGTGACCGTTTCTAATGGAACATTAACAACAGAGTCAGTAGGAAAAGGAAATCTTCGTGTCTATGTATTAAAGACTGCAGGATGTACCGTATCAGGAAAGATTGGCTCAGATGGAAAGTATATTAAATAAGAGCGAAATAGAAAGAATCCAAAAGGCTTCCGGATTAATATAATCCGGAAGCCTCTTTTGTTGTGTGCCGAGAACGGCACTAATCTGGTTGATGATATTTGTCGGCAAGTACAGTGGATTACGATTCCCTAAGATATGCTTCTTGAATGGCGATGACTTCTTTCATGGCTTCCTGTCCGGGAGCACCGATGGTGTTTCTCTTCTTTACGCAGGTTTCCATGCTGATGGCATCGTAAATGTCTTCTTTGAATACCGGGCTGATTGCCTGATATTCTTCCAAAGTCATATCGTCTAAGGCAATATTTTTCTCGATACAGAACAGAACCAACTGACCAACAATACCATGAGCATCACGGAATGGTACACCGTTGTTCACCAGATAATCTGCTGCATCCGTAGCGTTGGTAAATCCGTTTCTTGCACTCTTGTTCATGTTGTCTTTCTTAAATTCCATAGTCGAGAGCATTCCTGTGAATAAAGCGATGCATCCCTTTACCGTATCAATGGCATCAAAGGTAAGCTCTTTGTCTTCCTGCATATCTTTGTTGTAAGCAAGAGGAAGACTCTTCATAGTTGTGAGCAAGGAAATCAAGGCTCCATATACACGGCCTGTCTTACCACGGACTAATTCTGCAATGTCAGGGTTTTTCTTCTGTGGCATGATACTGCTTCCTGTACTGTAGGCATCATCCATCTCTACAAACTGGTATTCGTTGGAATTCCAAATGATGATCTCTTCGCAGAAACGGCTTAAATGCATCATGATCGTAGACATAGCAGATAAGAACTCAATTAAATAATCACGGTCAGATACGGAATCCATACTATTTAAAGTAGGACCTGCAAAGTGCAAAAGTTCTGCAGTGTAAGCACGATCCAAAGGATAGGTAGTTCCTGCCAATGCACCGGAACCAATCGGAGAGTAGTTCATTCTCTTATGTATGTCTTGTAAGCGAGAACGGTCACGTTTGAACATCTCGAAATATGCCCCCATATGGTGTGCCAGTGTAATTGGCTGTGCTTTCTGCAGATGGGTAAAACCTGGCATATAAGTGTCGATATTGTCCTTCATGATCTTTAGTAATTCCTGCAGAAGAGTCTTTAACAGTTCGTCTACAGCCAGTACCTCGTCTCTGGTATATAATTTCATATCCAAAGCAACCTGATCGTTACGGCTTCTTCCGGTGTGGAGTTTTTTTCCGGTGTCTCCGATGCGGGAGATCAAATGAGCTTCTACAAAACTATGAATATCTTCGTAGGTATCGTCAATGACTAAGGTTCCATTCTCGATATCTTTGCAGATACCCTTAAGTCCTTCCACGATACAATCTCGCTCTTTCTCTGTAAGAATACCCTGTTTGGCTAACATAGTAACATGTGCAATGCTTCCTTCAATATCCTGTCTGAAAAATTTCTGGTCAAAGCCAATGGAAGCATTAAAATTGTGAACTAATTGATTTGTTTCTTTTGTGAAGCGACCGCCCCAAAGTTTCATACTAAGTACCTCGTTTCTGCACTGCTTGTAAAAGTAAGACCCATATTGCAGTGCGTATATGGATCTGTACGAATTATCGGGTGACATATTTGTAGGTAATATAATTCAGGCTTTTGACCCTGTCATTATAATACATGAAAACACCATTGGCAGAAATCACCCGAAATACCGAAATGAAATAGAGTGTGATTTTGGTTACTGTTCACAGGTGGGTATTTTCGGTACCGAAAATACCTTATGAAAGTCCACCGTGTGCAGATTTCGGGTGATTCATACTAAGTATCTTCCTCAGGATAGTAATCCTCATTATTTTCAAAATGCCCTTCGTCGGCTGGAACGCCCTCGTCCAAAGAACTAAATAAAATTGGAAAGAGTCTGTGCCTTTCCTGTTCTTCTTTTTCCTGCGTTTGAATATGCTTTACTGCAATTTGCTTAAATTCAGAATCGTGAGTGTCAATCTCTTTGGATTCTGCCTCATAGCTGCAACGGTAATACTTTACCAGATTACCACTGTTGAGTGCTAAAGCAGAAGCATTACATAAATCTGCATCACGTTTGTATCGTAACTTATCGTACATCGACATATTATCCTCTAATGAGGTATCGTAAGGTTCTGTAGCTACAGTGTGCTTTTTATATGTCATGTATCTTCCCCCTTTTTTCGTTATGGACAGCCATGTCCATTTCAAATCCCCTGTATATCGAACGCTCTGTTTCTTTGCATCCAGAAAACAATAGTGTCTCTTCTTAATTATACTATTTCGGTAATAAGATTGCAATTCGTAGGTAGCATTTGGGGACAAAAAATATATTTTGGGTTACAGTTCAAATACCTGTGAGCCGTAACAGGACAGCCCTCGGCTGAACTGTTACACTTTTGATCCTAGTATCATAATATGGAACAATCCGCTGCGTATATGCCAGCATAATCTATCGAGTTTTTTCATTATTAATATGAGGTTCTGAATGGTTACAAGAAAAGAAAAAAGTTAACAACTAGGAAATAAAGCTATAAAAAGTGTGTGAAAAAAATATTAAAGTATTTGCTAAAAATAGAAAATTTGTGTAAAATTTTTCATGAAAAATAAAATTGTAGTCATACTAAACAAAAATATAAATAAATAAAAAGAAAAAAATAATAAAAGTGCACAAGTGAAAATCAAGCAAAAGTTACAAAAGTATTAAAAAACAATTAAATTTTTATTGGAAAAATTTGAGAGATTGTTATATAATACTTAAGGAAAGTATCATAGTCAGAGCAGTCAAAAAAAGAACAGATTTACAAAATGTAAAACTGCTCTGAGTGTGATTCTTTCCTATTGTACCAAGTTGCGACCGTGTAGCCGGTACTTATATGGAGATAGT
>JBGVLO010000200.1:0-1886 GCA_045124315.1 Lachnospiraceae bacterium | reverse complement strand
CGTCGAATTGTTCTCTTACGACTTGAATTGCCTGACTCATAAAATAGCCTCCTAAATATTACCCTTCCACCTCTGAAGAACGGGCGGAAATGATCTCAAAGCTCCTCCCCTCATCGTGGCAGCTCGCTTTTCCGTAAATATCCAATATACCACCGGGGAAAAGTATCCAATTAGGATCATTGTATCATACAAAAATCCAAATTTCAAGAAAATTTTATTTCCTTCCTCTTCTTCTGTGCTTTCCGGAGTTAATAGCACTCTTCCTAACATCTGACGCTCAACATACTTTATAATTGCTTCTTTCTGTTTTTCATTCATTTCTGAAGTTCTTGCCAAAATAAAATTACTGCTGCTTGAATTAGTTACAAAATCCGTTCGAATTTTCATACTTGGTCTCCTTACATATTTGTGTTAATTTGTGTTTAAATATAGACAAATGTACTTATTATACATTGTCTAACCAATATATTTTGTTATAGCTCCAAAGCAGTCTGCATTTCTTAGCATTAACCTTTTTGCAATGCTTTGTGGAACTTTGAAAATTCAGTGCAGTTAGTTTTGGATACAACGCTGTTACATATCCTGTGTGCGTTTCTCCATTTTTAAATGTATATGATACCAAATCCCGATGTTTTATTCCTAACACACGTTCTGTTTTTGCTTTGGATTTTCGTCTCATAGGTTTTATCACCCATTCTTTTATATTACAGGTATCTGGTTTCTGGTCTGTTATACAGACAGCATCGTTACTATGAGTTTTTGTGATACCCCATTCGATTCTTTTGTTTGCAGTATCACCACCATTCGTAAGATACAACATACCCAATTCGGAAATCTTTTCTCTCAGATAATATTTTCCCTGCATTACATGCTGTGCATCATCAAATCTTTGTGGTTTTGATTGAATTTTAGCAAAATACCAGTCTTCAAACTCACGTTCCTTTCCTTCTGTTTTTTGATGACAGGAAGAACAAAGCGTAATCAGATTCCCGATGGTATCTGCACCACCATATCTTCTTGCCCTGATATGATGAACTTCCAACATCCCCTTTGATTTCCCACATTCCTGACAGCTATGCCCATCTCTGAGAAGAGCAGCTTTTCTCAAATTTTCATCTAAACGGTTTGATTTTTGATATTGCCATCTGTAAGGTTTGTAACCGTCTGTCATGGCACGAAGATCCATACAGACATCTTCAAGATGATACTCCTGAAGATTCACCCAACGATTGAGCCAATATAACGTTCTTAAAACAGCATCTTTCTTTTGCTTAATACTTGGTGCTAATCGACCTTTTTTCTTAGAAGAAGACCGGTTGGAAAATCTTTCCTGACGATAACGCTTGTGTTGTCTGCGGTAATGCCGGTATCCACGTCTCACATCCAGTAAATGTTTTACATCCTGACGATGTTCCATGGTACCTTTAAAAACTACTTTATTTTTAGTAGGGCATTTTTGAACAATTGCAATTCCAACATGAGCAGAACCATCGTCAATTCCACAAACCATACAGCTTTTATCCTCATCCTCTGATGTTATCTCTTTTTTTAGCTGAATCACCATAGGGTATTTACTTTGTAAAGTCGCTCTGCCTTTTCTGATGAAATACCAGGCTTTCTTAATTTTAGTCGGAGCCAGCGGCCGATTGTTTTGATCCACCACAAAACAATATTCTGTTTTATGTTCCATCTCTGGATACCTTCCTTTCGGAGTATGTTTCGTCTTGCCAAGGTCGGAGAAGGGTATTTGTGTTTCTCTGTTATCTATGCAGGACATTAGCATAGTTTCTTGATTGGCACTCACAGAGCTTCAGACTGACGATTACATCTAAAGGTGTGTCTTTAACCTTGTTCTCTAACGTAGTTCCTATCTGCAACATACTTTT
>JBGVLO010000199.1:0-3685 GCA_045124315.1 Lachnospiraceae bacterium | reverse complement strand
TACAATATTTCCCAGTTTTACCCCCGCTGCTTTTGTTAGCACATCAGCCTTCCTTTTCGAATCTGTGATTGCATTTGCCAACAATGCGTCCTTGCACTTTTCCGGATCAGCTACTGTATATTCAATACGAAATTCTGGTCGAACAGACGAATGTCCAAGAGTATAAAGAACTTTGCCTAATCGCTTATTGTCTGCCGAAAACTCCACTTTCATTCTGTGGGTGAACTTGTACCCTTCAAACCTTCTTTTCCAACTCTTGTCCTTTGCCTGATAACTTTCATACTCGGTACTCACGTTAAAACTTAAAGTCTTTACTTCTTCTCGCTGAAAATCCAGTTTTGAAAACAACTCTTTTAGTTCTTCCGTCATAGCGGCAGACTGTGCCAAAGCCATATCATACTCTTCCTGCATCCCCTCAATAGTCATAATAATTCTGATTGTATCCGGTTTTACAGACAGTTTTCCTTTACCGGTAACTCTGATCGTTCTTTCCATAGTGCATCCTCCTAATCTTCTTTCCATTTTCTTTGTATTCCTTTAAACTCTTCTATCAACTGCTTCATCAAACAATTCCATTACATTCAAGATATCTCCATTCACCCTATTCCTACACTCTGCCCGTAAAATTGCCGGAATATGGTAGTAGGCCTCTGCAATGCTTCCAGTTATGGCAGCAAGAGTATCTGTATCCCCACCAAGCGATACTGCATTTCTGACTGCATCTTCAAAATCTTCCGACTCCAGAAAAGCAATGATAGCTTCCGGTACCGTCTGCTGACAGCTTTCCACATGATGATAAGTAGGTCTTATTTCATCTAACGTACGATTTAGGTTGTAGCCAAATTCTTTTTCCACGTATTCTTTGATTGCATCTTTATCAGCTCCATTTCTTGCCAGAAAGATACAACTTGCTGTAGCTTCTGCTCCTTTTATCCCTTCCGGATGATTATGAGTAACCTCCGCAGTATATGTTGCCACCTCTCTGGTTCGCTCCAATGTCGGATAGAGCCAGCCAACCGCAGATACCCGCATGGCAGAACCATTTCCATAACTGTTGTATGGTTTCGGATTTCTTTTCTTAAGCCAAAAATAAAATCTTCCACCATATCCGGCATAAGGATATCGTCTTCCCCAACCCTGCATATTGGCTATGACAGCTTCCTCAATTTCTTCTTTCGATGCATCTAATCCTACTTCAATTAGTGCCTTTGCCACCGCAGCTGTCATTACCGAATCATCTGTAAACTGGCATCCTTTCGTAAAGAGTTCAAAATCTTTTGTCTTATCGCCTCTGTCAAATTCAAATGGACTTCCAATAATATCTCCTAAAATTGCTCCGTACATAACTTGCGCCTCCAATCTCCCGAACTATTCCAGTTCCTGCCTCTATTTCTTTCTTACAAGTACATTATATATCCGAAACAAAGTATGATGGTCGCTGAACCGGCGACACTTTGGAGAGACATAGAAAAACGCCAGTATCTACTGACGTTTTTTCATGCCAATTCCATAAAGCATACAAATTTGAATTTTATTATAAACATCGACATCCATAATTACTTTCTATATATCCAGGCGCAATAACCTTATTCTTTTCCATAACATTTGATTATCAGAATGAAGCTGCCACTACATAAGCACACTCCCATTACAACCATTGCAATATTTCCTTCTTTTGAAAGAATCCGTCTAGAATGTGTCTCAGCATCTACCAGCATTGTATAGCTATCACCCACATCTAACTGATCCGGATTAGATAAACTTCCGTAACTGTGCATATTTCCATCCAAATCTACCCACTCAATATTCATCTTCCATCCATCTCGATGTTTCGCATTATGGCTATACCAAGACTTAACAACCACTGCTTTAATCTCTTCCGTTTCTATTTGCAACTCCATTATTTTTGACATACTACCTATCCCAAACAAGAAAATAATACATAAAATAGTAAAAAAGCTTTATGTTTCTTTACCTTATATTTGTCAATCTTCATCTATTGTTCCTCTCTTTTTGATATTCATTACATACCAAGTATCTCATTCGTATATTGGAACAACACCAGATTTAGCTGGTGTATATCATACTTCCTATCCATAATCGCCTTCTGTACGATCAAATCTACCTTGCTACTTGGACTAAATGCCCAATCTGCCCTTGCAAGCAAATCCTTAGACTGCTCCAAATCCAACTCCAGGGCAATGCATAGTGCCATAACCGTTTTCTTCTTCGGGTGATACTTTTCATCGCACTGTATTTTCGAAAAATGCTTTCGGTCAAGATTGGCACGTTTCCACACATCCTTGTTATCCAATCCTGCTTTATCAATCAGTTCAAATAACTTGTCATGGAAGGACATTCCGATATTTTCCAGTTCTTCTTCCAGGGACATTCCCATTGCAATATCCGATAGCGACATAGACCTTTCAATGGCACAATTTTCATCTTCACGATGTGGACATTCCTCGTAAGTCTCTACATCGTATGCACTATCCGTTTCTATCCCCCTGCTTCTTCCATATGCCCTGCTGGAATACTCACTGTTTCGCTTTTGTCTAACGTAGTTCGCATCTATGAATGAGTCAATTTCACCAACAAGCTGCCCGGAAAGCTGAAATGACTTTTTATCAAATACCACAAGAATAATCTGCATGTCATTTTCGAACAGAAACCTGCTGAACACAGACACTGCAATCTGCAATGCCTTATCTTTAGGAAATCCATAGACCCCGGTTGAAATAAGCGGAAACGCAATGCTCTCACAGCCCAGTTCCACTGCTTTCTGCAAAGACTTTGCATAACAACTTTCTAAAATATGAAACTCATTATGATTTCCGTCTACCCATATTGGTCCCACTGTATGTATGATATATTTTGCATGTAACGCATATGCACCTGTCACTGCTATATCCCCACGTTCGATATAACCCATCTTTTCTCGCTCAGCAAGAAGTTTATCTGTACCTGCCGCCTGGTAGATTGCCATATCTGTACCACTCGCATATATAGGTTTCGGATTTGCGGTATTTACAATCACATCTGCTTTCACTCTCGTAATATCATCTCTTATAATTTTGAATGGCATAGCGGCACCTCCTTCGTTCTATCGTTTCCCTATTTCTAAACATTTATTTAGGAATCACCATCTGCATTTTTAATCCATGATTATCCACTAGCACATTCTTTGGAATCACTTCAGTATCTTCCTGAAAATCCAAATTCGCTGTAACAGCCAGACATACGGCATCCACTATATCATCTCTATTACAATGTAACTCTTTTGCTCTAACGCTTATACTGTCTACTGATAAATCAGGAAAATATTGCGACAGAATCTGTACTCTTTCCATCAGTCCATGCATTTCTGATTTCTTTGTCATGACAACAGCACCATTTAATCTAGCAAAACAAACCTCCGGATGACTTTCTTTGATAACATTTTTATATCGGTCATTCTCAGAAAGGAATATATCCAGTTCACGCATTTTAGGAATAATAGCCATAGTCTGTTTTGCAAGCCCTTTTCCTAATGCGGACCTGTTTGCTTTTATCTGTGCTTCCTCTGTTTCTTCATAAACCGCCTGTCTGGAGGGAACAGCAAATATTGTTGAGGTTCTTGGCACAATCAACCGTCTTGCTGTACTGTCCGGTCTATTGTCGTATTGTTTTTGGTCCGCAGGAAGTC
>JBGVLO010000198.1:0-1968 GCA_045124315.1 Lachnospiraceae bacterium | reverse complement strand
AGCCGTGGTGAACGCGGCAGTACCGCCGAACATCTCTCTTCTCTGGAATATAAGGTAAAGCAAGATGAGAAACGCCTATCCGAACTGCAAGACAAAATCGCCGGTGAGCAGGTTTCCTATGATGCCAATCATAAGGCATTTATGACCTTCGGTGAGATCGATAGCTCCGGCAAAAAGACCATCATGGGCAAGTACACCGTGTCTGCAGAGGACTACGAAAAGCTGACCACCCTGGCAAAGCAAAGTTACTCCGCTGTTGCAGAAGCGAAAAAGCTGAAAGAGGAAAACAGAAGGCTGTCCAGCAGGATATGGTCGCTGGAATCCGAAGTATCCCGGCTCAAAACGGCATTGGCTGAACTGAAGGAAAAATGCAAGCCGTACTTGGATGCGTTGAAGGCTGCGCCGAAAGCGGTCAAGGAATTCATCGATAGTATTCTCGAAAAATTCAAGAAGCAGGAAAAGGACATCATGTATGATCCCATCCCCACAGATAAGCCGCTGCCGCAAAAGAAACCCAAAGGCAAGGATTACGAACGATAACCTCAAGAGCCGGAAAAACCGCTAAAAATCCGATGGGAGTGTTTCAAACGATGCCTATATCGTTTGGACACTTTCCATCGGAAAATCCACCCACTTTCCCGGCTCAAGAGCCGGGAAAAATTCCACATTTTAGGAGGTATTTCATGAAAACAGGACTTAACAAACGGCAGAAAATAACTGCCATATTTTTTGATGAATATGGTGATCTGATTGAGGTGCAGACCCATAACACAGAGCTAAAAAAGCGGCTCAGCAAGTTTGCCACCATGTACCCGGATCATTGCCGACAGACCGATGATAACGAGCAAGGTGGCCTCACCTTTGAAATCAAAAAAGGCCGGTTGAGTTTCCGGCTGACCGCACCGTATAGCGCAGAGCGCCGGAAAACCTACAGTAAGAACGCCAAAGAAAAAGGCATGAAGGGATCTGCGAAACACCAGGAACAGCATTAAATCAAGAAGCTATTATGAACACCGCCCGTAGGAGAAATCCTGCGGGCGGTATTTTACTTATTGCCGATCCAGTAAGTATTTTGAAAAAATGGTAGAAATCGTAACAATTCTATTTTATAATACTCTTAGACAAACTTGAAGTTTGCGGTGTATTAACAGTTTGTTCATAAATCACCTTTCAATAAAACAAAAGACAATTCTCATAAAATATGTATGATTTTAAGGGAATTGTCTTTTGTTAGCTTACTGATGAATAGTATTCTTATATTCTGATGGTGATTTTCCTACCATTTTTTTGAAAGTTTTTGTGAAATAGCAGATATCAGGGATTCCACAGTATTGTGCAATTGTCTGAATCTGCATTTTTGTAGTATTTAATAAAAATATAGCATGTTCAATACGCTTACTGGTCACAAATTCTGTGAGAGTGTGACCGGTTTCTTTTTTAAAAACAGTAGAAAGATAACATGGATTTACATTCAGAAGCTTCGCCTGTGTATTTAAAGTTAAATCCCCTGCCAAATCAGTGTCAATATGAACCAAAACTCTGCGAACAAGAGTAGAATACCCATGCATGGAATGATTTTTAACAAGCAGTGTATATTTTCTGGCCATTTCTTGAATAAGAATTGTAACTCCTTTTTCAGAGGTTTGCAGTTCTATTTTTTTTGCGAAATCAGAAGATAATTTATCAATATGTACAGGATGCACAGAACCATTTTCTGCAGCCTTTCGAAGCAGCGTATTCATAATGATGGCATAATTTTTTGCATTTCTGACACGGTCTGCAAGTCTGATTTCTGTTCCTTGAATATCAATCATATTAGCATACATTTCAATTTTATGAAGTTGTCCATGAGAGACGATCTGCATAAATTCTGCTTCAGCATTAAATCTGTGTTCAATAGATTCCATAGAACGAAAAAGTTTTTGGGAATCATAATCGTAACTATTGGAAGATATTTTGTCACCGGGA
>JBGVLO010000197.1:0-8747 GCA_045124315.1 Lachnospiraceae bacterium | reverse complement strand
ACAAGGTTGATAGGTTGGAGGTGGAAGTACGGTAACGTATGTAGCTGACCAATACTAATAGGTCGAGGTCTTGACCTAGTTATGAGCACTTAACGATGGTAGTTTTCATCGTTTACGTGCGATACATGCACAAGCACTTAGAGAGGTTTTTTCGAGCTTAGTACTTGGGCTAGCTAGAGTACTTGGCGAGGTAGTTTCGATCCTAGTACGAAGCATGGATGAAAACAGTGTGTAGTTTTGAAGGTACATAGAGAGAGCTCTTATCTTATGGTAAGAGCTCTCTGTGATTTACGCAGATTTTTTTGAGACAGTTGACATTCTTATGTTTAAGAGGTATCATGAAATATGTGTGTTTAAATAGGGATTAAAGGTAAGTGTTTATAGTTCTTAACAATTACAATCAAGACTATTTATACATTATCATTAGAAATACAATAGTTTTTAAGCATTGAACAAGTGATTTCGTTTGTTTAAAATGTGAAAAATAAATCGATAGGGAAAACAGGAGGTTTCAATATGGCAACCGCGTATAATCATAAGGTAATCGAGAAAAAATGGCAGAAGTACTGGGAAGAGCATGAGACATTTAAAACAGATGTCTGGGACTTTTCAAAGCCAAAGTATTATGCACTTGATATGTTTCCATATCCTTCTGGAGTTGGTCTTCATGCAGGACATCCAGAGGGCTATACAGCTACAGATATTATGTCTCGTATGAAGAGAATGCAGGGGTATAATGTTTTGCATCCTATGGGATATGATTCTTTTGGACTTCCGGCAGAACAGTATGCAGTGAATACAGGAAATCATCCAAATGGATTTACACAGGAGAATATTAAGACTTTCTCTAAGCAGTTGCGTGAATTAGGATTTGATTATGATTGGTCTAAGACACTTGCTACATCAGATCCAGAGTTTTATAAATGGACACAGTGGATTTTTAAGCAATTATATGAGGCTGGATATGCAAAACATATTGATATGCCTGTAAACTGGTGTGAGGAATTAGGAACCGTTCTTTCGAATGATGAAGTTATCGATGGAAAGAGTGAACGAGGTGGTTTCCCGGTGGTTAGAAAAAATATGCCACAGTGGGTGATCGATCAACCAGCATTTGCTGAAAAACTTCTTGAAGGACTCGAGGAGCTTGATTGGCCAGAGTCTACAAAGGAGATGCAGAGAAACTGGATTGGAAAGAGTACAGGAGTAGAGGTTGATTTTAACATCGTCGGAGGTGGAAAATTTTCTATCTTTACTACCTGTATAGAGACGATTTATGGTATTACATTCATGGTGCTTGCTCCAGATGGAGATATCGTAAAAGGATTATTGGATCGTGTAGAAAACAGAGAAGAAGTTCAGGCTTATATTGATGAAACCGTCAAGAAATCGGACATGGATCGTACAGAGCTTAATAAGGCAAAGTCTGGATGCGAGCTTAAGGGGCTTAAATGTATCAATCCAGTCAATGGGAAAGAAGTCCGTATGTTTATTGGAGATTTTGTACTTGCAAGTTATGGAACAGGTGCAGTGATGGCTGTGCCTACCCATGATCAGAGAGATTTTGAATATGCACAGGCACATGATATTGAGATGATTCAGGTGATTGATGGTGCAGATGTATCCGATCATGCATTTGAAAAGCAGGATTATCTTGGGAAAGGCTGTAAGCTTATGAATTCAGAAGAATTTAGTGGTATGATCGTGGAAGATGCAAAGGAAGCGATTACCGTTAAGCTTGAAAAAATGGGTGTTGCCAAGAGAACAGTTAACTATAAATTCCGTGAGTGGATTTTTGCACGTCAAAGATATTGGGGAGAGCCGGTACCTTGTGTCTATAAGGAAGATGGTGGTATTTATTTTCTTCCAGATGAGGAACTTCCTCTTATTCTTCCTGAACTGGAGGATTACAAGGGTAAGAATGGAAAAGCACCATTAGAAAATGCTACAGAGTGGAAGCAATATGATAAGAATGGAGTAAAAGGTGTACGTGAAACCTCTACTATGCCAGGGTCAGCTGGTTCCTCATGGTATTATATGAGATATATTGACCCACACAACGATAAGGAATTTGCTGATCAGGAATTGCTAAAGCATTGGTTGCCGGTTGATCTTTATGTAGGAGGACCGGAGCATGCAGTTGGACATCTTATGTATGCAAGAATCTGGAATAGATTTCTTTATGATAAGGGCTTGTCACCTGTAAAAGAGCCATTTAAAAAATTGGTACATCAGGGAATGATTCTGGGATCCAATGGTATTAAGATGGGAAAGAGATTCCCTGAATTTGTAGTAAATCCAAGTGATGTGGTTGAGGAATATGGAGCAGACACCCTTCGTCTTTATGAGATGTTCATGGGTCCGTTGGAAGTTTCTAAGCCTTGGAGTGATAGCAATCTTCAGGGGGCAAAGAGATTTATTAACAGAGTATGGACATTCTTTACAGAGAATGATCATATTGTAGATGAGCCAGTGGAAGCATTGGAAAAAGTATATCATCAGACCGTTAAGAAAGTTTCAGATGATTTTGAAACTCTTGGATTTAATACCGCGATTGCGCAGATGATGATTTTTGTCAATGAGGTATATAAGGTTGGTAAATGTCCAAGAGAGTATGCAGAAGGTTTGATTAAGATGCTTAGCTGTGTTTCTCCTCATGTATGTGAAGAAATTTGGCAGATTATGGGACATGATGATACTATTGCATATGAAGCATGGCCTACCTATGATGAGGCAAAATGTGTAGAAAATTCAGTGGAAATAGCGGTTCAGATTAATGGTAAGACAAAGGGAACTTTGGCAATTAGCAAAGAAGATCCAAAAGATGAGGTAATTGCAAGAGCTAAGGAAGTTATTTCAGACAAATTAGATGGAAATATAGTGAAAGAAATCTATGTCCCTGGAAGAATTGTTAACATAGTAATGAAGTAACTATTCAGAACCCTCTATAATGGAACAATTAGATACATTATGCTGGCATATGAGTAGCTGATTGTTCCATTATAGATGAACTCGAATAGGGTTATGAATAGCTACGTGATGAAATAATAGTTCCGGATTTTAAAATTTTGGTATGTTGAAATACAAAAGGCTGTCACATTTAGATTGTTCTGAAAATCTAAGTGTGGCAGCTTTTCATTTGTCTTGATACTTTTGTAGCAGGAATCAAGAGGTCTGGAGTGGGGGGTTAATACATCTGCCTCCCAATTGTAATTTAACGAAAAACAAGGCACTTTTATAGTAAAAAGTACTCTCTATTAGAAGATGTTACATTAGTTCGTATCAATCGGATAATTCGTGATCAATAAATGTTCCGCTTCTTTGTTATTACGATCCTGAAAACTTACAAAATATTTTTTATCAAACTTGTGTAGTTCTAATATCTGGCCGTTGGCGCATGGAGTGCCAGGTGGATATAGAGATAAGATAAAATCAGTATTCTTAATGATTAGCATGAAATTCGCCTTGCAAGTATGAATTAAAAAGTTTGCTAATCGAATCTGTTCCTCTTTCCCAAATGCATTATTGGCATAGGTGCTGAATTCCGTGTCGTAAGGTGGATCTAGAAAGACAAAATCGTCTTTCTTTGGTTTGTACATCTGGAAGAAGGTTTCAAAGTCTTCATTGACAATAGTGGTTTGTTGAAGTTGCTTGATCAACTCCTCAGAACGAAAATAAGAAATCTTTCGTTGTAAACTCTTTCTGTTATAGGAAATTCCTCCATAAGGTACGTTAAATTTTCCGTTCTTATTATAGCGAAACATGGAAGAGTAGCAAAATTCACGAATGAAAAAGTAAATTGCGGTTGCAAAAGGGGTAGATATACTTAGTTCTTCAATATGGTTATATAAGTATCGAAAATGCATGTAAAACGCATTTTTAAAGGCACCTTCAATATTAAGTGAAATGTCTTCCTCGCAGAGGATCCCCTTTTTCTTTTCTATGTCAGACATGCGAATTACTTTGTTTGTGTAACTTTTAATCAGTTCTGTGATAAAGTTTTCCAGTGCAATGTTGAAATTGCTTTTGAGAAGATCATTGAATTCACCGGCATGTGCACATAAAAATTCTGTGGTCAGATCTGACAACTGTTGTTTATCAATGGCGTTGTTGCGATAAAGTTCGTAAATCTCTCTCAGTTTTCCTGCATGTCGTTCTGTTAAATGGGTTATGTTAGACCAGTTGTCATTGATACCCTGAATTTTTTCAAAAAAATCTGTATTCTGTGATGCAATCATCTCATATAAATGGATTAGTTCAGTAGATTTGTCATTGATATAATAGGCATCACAGTTCAGTGAAAAATATACCGCACCACCACCCACAAAAGGTTCGAAATATCGTATCGTATGTGGTGGCAAGTTTGGTATGATATATTTTAATTCTTTCTCTTTTCCGCCCGGATATTTTAATAATGGGGAAAGTCGATTTTCTTTTGGTTGAATCATAGTATTCCTCGTTTATTATTTGATAATTTTGTAATCATAATTCTGTAAAATTGTGTCCATGGTTGCATATTGTTAAAAAGTGACTATAAAGCTATTTTGTAGATACAATAACCCTAATATACAAATATATGTTCGGTATTATTATAGCAAATCATAAAGGGTAAAACAAGTAGTTTTGTGGGATACAGTTCACATATTGTAACAGTTCAGCCGGGGGACAGTCATAAAGTGCCAGAATATACAAATTGACTAAAAATACTCTTTGTGGCTGGACACTTTATTCATGCCGGGCGTCTGCCCGATAGAAAAGATTGTTCAAACTGCACTTAGCCTGCTAGCAGTCACGTGCAATTTGAACAATCTTTTCTGCCCGGCTGAACTGTTACCACATATTTGTGAACAGAAAGGCTTGCATGAGGTATCAAAAGTATAATACACTGTAATTATAATTAAATTGTGTTTTGAAATGGAAGAAGGAGTTTGAATGAAATTACAAAAGTTGTACAGTTATACAAGACAGGCGGTGCAAGACTTTGATATGCTTCATGAGGGAGACCGTGTGGCTGTTGGAGTATCTGGTGGAAAAGATTCATTGACTTTATTGTATGCCTTAAGTGGTCTTGCAAAGTTTTATCCGGAAAAATTTTCTGTGATTGCTGTAACCGTGGATTTGGGGTATGGAAATTTTGTGCTGTCGGAAGTGATAAAGCTATGTGAAAAATTAGAGGTTCCTCATCATGTGGTACATACAAATATAAATGAGAAATTGTCCAAAGGACAATGCTCACTGTGTGCAAGGTTTCGTAAAGGTGCACTAAATGAAAAGGCAAAGGAACTTGGGTGTAACAAAGTTGCATATGGCCATCATATGGATGATGTAGTTGAGACTATGCTCTTGTCTTTGATGTTTGAAGGAAGATTTTCTAGTTTTTGGCCGGTTACCAATATGGAGGATATTGGAATTACGGTGATTCGTCCCATGATCTACATTCCGGAAGCAGATGTAATTGGTTTCCAACACAAATATCAGTTACCGGTGACGAAAAACCCATGTCCCTTTGAAAAAGAAACGCAAAGAGCTTATGTGAGAGAATTGTTAAGAAAGATGAATCAACATGCCCCAGGGGTAAAAAAGAGAATGTTGACGGCGATTATGGATGGAACCATTCCACAGTGGGTACCAGGAACGAAGAAGTAGATGGGGAATATCTACTTCATTGTATGAACTGGTGTATTTTTCTTTCTATATGTGTTTCCCAATCCTGAAACTGCTTTATTCTTGCTGTGCTTTTGGAGAGAGAGAGCAGAAATTGAATGAGCTCGGGCATAGTCCGTCTCTTTTCATAACAGTGCTTCAAAAGTGTTTGGTATTGCACAATCGTCATTGGAACTACAGGAATAGGTTTACCAAGCCAGCTTTCTCTGTTTAACAGAAAAAACTGCCAGAGAGTACGTACATGGATGCGGGAGGAGAGAAACAATCCCAATACCTGCTTTTCCGGATGCTTTTCAATGAAATGGAATACATGATCGATGACACTGGAGGCCTCATGTTCCCATTGACGAACACCAGTCATGAGGGAAACTTCCGGTAACAATATGGTGTTACCAAGGTATAATTCCATATCAGGGGTATTACCGACACCGGGAGCAAAACTTTTTGGGGACAGGTCCTCCTCAATTTGAAAGTTTCGTTTTACCTTATGATTGCCAGGGATTGCAATTAAGGATTTCCAAGTATTTACTTCTAGCCACAGTGCACTCATGTCATCATTAGCCAAAATATCATCAAATTTGTCTAAGATTGCCTTCTGTTCGGATGGTGTCTTGGATAATACATGAATAAAATAATGTTCATTGTGATTGGTGATTGCAGCGTCAATGGACTTTTCTAAATCTTTTAATTCGAATAAGGATAGGTTATCTGTGTTACCTGTCTGAGCAAAAAGGAGATCTAAATCCGTTTGAGAATCAAAGGATTGCTGGGTATGTCCAAAAGTCTTTTGATTGGAAAGCAATTCTTGTAATAAATGTATTTTTTCCTGTACCAGTTCTGAGTGTTCTTCTTTTCGTTCCCAAGGCAATTCAATATTTGAGCTACTACCGTACCATTCCATATAGTCAGATCTGGAGTGAAACTGTTCTGGAGCATGAAATGTGTAAGAACGGGATAAAAGTTCAAATTTCTTTTGGGCGTGTTTGGCTACACGAAGTTTTGTGGCAATGCTTCTGCCTGAAGTGGAAAATAAACCGGTATAGATTAAGGAGCGCGAAAAAGCTTCTGCATAGTCATAATAACTTTCCACTTTGTTTTCCATGGGGCCATAGTAGCTTTCGTATATGGTAGTAAACAAAGCGCGTATCTTCTTAGTATCCTGTTTGTTTTGGAGTTCAGAATATGATGTTTTGAATGCTCCTATGGCGGAAATCATTGCCGCTTCTTTTTCCTTGCAGTCACAGCCGAACAAAAGTGCCAATTCGCTTCGGTTTAAACTTTCAAAATGTTGAAATGCTTTGATTACAATTTCCATAGGAAATACACGAGGATTGGTAATATTTGATTTGATCTTTTGAACTGGGTTTGGAAAATGAAGCTTTAATAATTGTTTTATATAATTATCCTGGTCAAAGGAGCCTTGTACAATTCTTCTTCCAACTTCTGTTATCTTTATGGTTCCTTCTTTTTCTACATAACCAAATCCAAAAAACTCAAATGTAGTCTTATCGTTCCGACCATTACTTTCTGTTTCCTTCTGATCCATTTTTCCGGATAAATATTCTTCGTAGGAAATAGTGGATAGCCAGGAATCATCCTCAGCATGTGCAGAAAATATATAGGAACGTCGGATAGGATAAATATTTTTTTGATTGAATGTATTTACATTTTGTGAGCGTGTGTTCCAGTTCTTTCCTTCTAAGGCTGCAAAAGAAGGAAACCATTGGAGCGTTTTTACAATACTTCTGGGCTTTGTCCGCCAAAACCAACTCATAGGACAGACCTCCGTTTTTTATTATTTACTGTAACTATTCAGAACCCTCCCCATATATTCGCACTCGTCGTCCTTACGGACTCCAGTTCCGTGCTGCGCACTAAGACTGCTCATATATGGGGAGGCAACTCTATTCGAGTGCCTATATAACGGAACAATCATCTACTTATATGCTAGCATAACGTATCTAATTGTTCCATTGTATAGGGTTATGAATAGTTACAATAGTAATATAATTCTACAAAGGAGTGAGATGAGAATGAGATGTCCAAAATGTGGAAATACAAATTTGCAAGCTACAACAGAAACGAGATCTTCCGGAAAGGATTTTTCGGCAAGTAAGGGGTGTTGTGGTTGGTTGTTACTGGGACCTATTGGAATTTTATGTGGTCTTTGTGGCGAGGGAAAGAAAATCAATTCTACAACATACTGGCTTTGTCCAAATTGTGGGAATAAATTTAAGGCATAAGTATGATGAACGATAAGCAGTGGATTCGATTGATGGAGCTAGGTGAGATGTTAGGATGTCACCAAATGCCAGAAAGAAGTTTCTTTATAAAAGGTTTTCAGTTTCCTGTTTGCGCAAGATGTATAGGTGTAATCCTATCAGCTATCATTGCTACAATAATATTTTTCAAAAAAAGGCTTCCCATAGGATTGTGTCTTTCAATGTCAAGTGTAATGTTATTGGATTGGGGGATGCAGTATCTTAAGATAAAAGAGTCTACAAATTCAAGAAGATTGATAACGGGTTTGATAGGTGGTTTTGGATATTCCACGTTGCACTTGTATTTTTATAGCTTTGTATATAAGAAAATAAAAGAATTAATCAAAAATACATAAAAAAGGATTGATGATTGGATGCTTGTGCATCTTTTTATCGGTCCTTTTTTGTTATAGAGCAGAAAGAAAAGTTGGTTTTTCTGATGCTTGTACATGATTTTTGAGGTTGAAAAACGATGTTCACAAAGTTAGAAAAGAAAGTAAAAAAAAGAGTGAAAAATTTAATAAATTTGAGAAGAAATTTAACAAATTAGTAATAAATGGTTGAAAAAAATGTTAAAAAGTGATAAAATCAAGACAGTTGAGAAAGTTTCATTGACAAATATGTCAATAGAAGGAGGAAAAAAGATGGTATTTCAGAAGTTGAAAAAGATATCTGCAATGACTTTAGCTGCTGCCATGGTAGTAACAAGTGTACCAGTAGGGGATTACACTACTATCTTGGCATCTGCAAAAGGACAGGTAGGTAATGTGAAAAATGTCGTATCTGTAGACGGATCTGATCTTCAGGAAGATGAAGAAGGTG
>JBGVLO010000196.1:0-7075 GCA_045124315.1 Lachnospiraceae bacterium | reverse complement strand
GAGGACTTCAATTAGCATTTTGCTCATACAATCTCTTCCTTTCAAAATAAAAAGTAGGACTATATCAGCCAAACGGAATATCTCCGTGATAAATGCTAATTTAGTCCTACCTAAATAAATTCTATTAAATTGTCACCTCACTTGGATGCACGAACCACACTCAGGTCATGACTCCTGAATTGTTGATGCAATGTTTGGATTTTGGTTTGATTTGTCAGCGCTGCCTTATCATATACCGATTTTAGGTATAAAAAAATAAGGACTAAATTAGTGCTAACCCATTGATTTTACTGGGTTTCTCTAACTTTGTCCTTATTATAACATGGTCATCATCAAATGGATGAATAGACTCAAACTGCGAATGAATAATAGCCGCTTTAACTAAAGGATTAATACCATCATGCATATCATTCATAAAATCCAATAACTCGTCCATATACTTCTTTGTTTCTTTATGACTTGGCGGCGTATACACCACAGTACCTACACTGTTCACAATAAAATTATCTTTTTCCTTATATTTTCCCAAAGTATGTTCCTTCTTTTTATCAATAATCCCATGCATCAATATCTCATGTATCTTTTTTATAAAACTATTCGTAAAATTTTCCATACGAAGGTAATCTGCTCCATAAAACAAACATTTAGAATGATTACTGACTTCTTGCATTATCTTATCGTCACCTTTTTTTGCACTAACCTCATATTCAAAAACATCACTTATTGTCGTCTGTGTTCCCTCAATATACATTGAAGATATAGCCTCTTTTTTATGCAACATTGGAACTAAAATACTATTAAAATGATAATTATCTATCTTAGCCTCAAGAACGCCCAATCCCTTAGATGCTTCAAATAATTCATTCATAAAGAAATTGGCATTATAATCACTTATTCGCTCTTTAATATACTTCAACATAGCACACCCTCCTTTTCCAGCTTTCTAAATGTATTTTATACCACAACCAGTCATTTGTTAACACTTAGACCGCATCTTTCTCAGAAACATGCAGTTTAATCTTCGATTTTATTCCCAAACTTCCACTTTATTTCCACCCTCTCCCTATCGTACACAACAATCTCCTCCACAAAAGCCTCCACAACATCCCTACTTAATTTCTGTAATTCCATCTTCCCCTCCAACATTTCAAAACCTGCCACTTCCGGCATCTCCGTATCTGCCAATTTACTAACTGCCACCTTCTGCTTTTCAATATTTTCCTGCATCTGCTCCAACAACTGCTCATAGGTCATTTTCTGCTCCAGATAAGTTTCCTTATCTGTCATGCCAAGCTTGTAACTTTCATACGCATCACACAAATCCTTATTGATACGCTCATAGCTGTTCTCCATATCCATCAAATGCTTCTCTGCCATCGCAAGACGCTGTGCCTTTTTTTCCCGTTGCATATCCATAATTTTTCTAAAATCCACCAGCACATCCATGAACATCTGCAAAGACTTTATCACATTCTGCTCCATAGTTTCATCAAGAACACTTATATTACATTTACCATCTGTCTTGTCCAAATAATGCTTAGCACAGTAATACTTTGGGCGTCCGGCATAAGTGTGAGACAAACGATGCCCACAGTTTCCACATATCATTTTACCGGTCAAACAATGTGTTTCATGCTTTCTTTCAGCACTGGCGCAAGTATTTCCCTTTCTCATAGCTGCTACCTTTTCAAAATCCTCTTTACTGATAATAGCAATATGACTATTCTCCACACGCTTCCACTCCTCCTCCGGAAGGACTTTGGCGTGCTTGTCTCCTACATTCTCACTTTTAAAACGGTTATAAACCATGGTGCCGGTATACTGCTCATTTGCAAGAATTCTCCCCACCGCAACATTAGTCCAAAGAGGCTTTTTCTCATGGTATTTTGCAAGCTGTTTCTCATTTCCTTCCTGCATGGCAATATAAACTCCCGGTGTATCAATTCCTTCTTGATTTAGTTTCTCTGCAATTTTGTACATAGACTTGCCAGACAGATATTCACTGAAAATCCGTTTTACAATCTGACTTGCAAATTCATCCATTTCAAGCTTATATTTATCCTTTTCTGACTTTCGATACCCATATGGTGCAAATGCTGCAATATACTTTCCATTGGCACGGCGGACCGCTAGCGAAGTCTTTACCTTTTCTGAAAGATCTTCACTATAAAAATCATACAAAATTCCTTTAAATACAACGTCAATCTCTGCAATTCCACCTGTGCACTCTGCACTGTCATAATTGTCATTGATGGCTATAAATCTTATTCCCAGAAATGGAAATATCTGCTCCATATATTTTCCGGTTTCAATATAATCTCTCGAAAATCTGCTGATATCCTTAACGATAATACAGGACACATTTCCTTTTTTTATCATTGTAAGCAGTTCCTGCATAGCCGGACGTTCCATATTTTTGCCGGAATATCCATCATCCTTTAACTCCACCTGCTTCATTTTCATAAGTTCAGGGGATTTATGTATATATTTTCGAATCAGTTCTCTCTGGTTACTGATACTGTTACTTTCATCTTTTACAAATTCATCCTCTCTTGATAAGCGAAGATATGATACTAATTTTCCCATTGCAAAAACCTCCAATCTCTACTTATTTACAGTTTTCTGGGTTCATTTGAGCCTTTTTTCTGGCTCAATTTTTTCATAAATCAGTTGACACTACCCTCTACTCCTCTACATCCATCTTTGATCAACATGGTACCTTTATTTATGTTTGACACAACGTAACAATTCAGCCTTTCGGCTGAACCATTACATTGTAAGTACATATAGAACCGGATAAAAATAACCTAGTGGACTTACAACCAGTAAAACAAATGCATTGCCACAAGGACAATCCGCCAGGTAATCGCCCCTGTCCAAATCGTTACGTTGCACTTTCACCGTCCACCACATCATTCAAAGGATTCTCAAAATGAAATACAATCTTGATCTCCGAATCCGGCATAATTTCTATTTTTTGAATTAATATATGAAGCATACTTTTATCCAGTGATTTTTTACCATTTACACGATACAAAGACTTTAAGATTGCCAGCTTTTCTTCCACCTGCTTTTTCCATTTTATTCTGTCATTTTCCATATCAACAATCTTGTCATTTAAACTGTCAATTTGCTGTTTTGCTCGAGCTTGTACTTTGGTAAACTCCTTTGAACTGATTTCACCTGTCACATATTCTTCATACTTCCTGCTGACAGTATATTCTTCTTTTTCAATCTGACTTTTCAATTCTTTGATTTTCTCATTAAACTGCTTCATATCCTGTTTCAAAGCATTCTCTGCCACTGAAATAATTTCTTTCTTATCCGTAAACACCTTTACCTGTTTTTTAATAATCTCATATACAATCTCATCTAATTTATCTTCTGTTATACGCACATGACAAGAAACCGCTGCCTTCGATGCATCAAAATTATTGCAACACTGAAAATAATACTTTCTGTTAAGCTTGCCACATTTATCAACCATAGATGATAAAAATTCCAGTTTCTTTCCACAATTTCCGCAGTATATCAGACCTACATATTTATTATCCTTGATTGAAATATGCTTTCCTCTTTCAGAGCTAAAAGGACTGTCATTTATTTTTTTCTCATACAGTGCCCGCACTTTATTAAAAATTTCTCTGCTTATGATTGGTTCATGGGTATTTTCACAAATAATCCACTCTTCTTCATCTGTAAAATGACGTTTCTCATTGTCACATAATCTTGCTTTTCTTTTTCCCTGCACCAGATTTCCGATATATGCCTGGTTCTTTAAAATATTTGATAATGTTCCAATATGCCATATCTTTTTCTCATCGCCATTTTCCTGATACAAATGCCCTTTTTTAAGATACTGTGCCGGAATACTGAAATTTTCACTTTGAAGATCGATGGATATTTTTCTGAGTGATTTGCCTTCCAATGCCATAGAAAATATCTTTCTTACAACTGCTGCCGCCGGCTCATCTACAATAAAACGTCTCATTGGATCAGCCTCATTTACCTTGTACCCATAAGGAGCATTACTTCCGGTAAATTTTCCTCTTTCCATTTCATGCTGTCTTGTAACCACAAGCCTCTTGGAAATATCTTTGGCATACATATCATTGATAAGATTTTTCAAAGCAATTTCTAATGATTTGTTCTCGTTGTAATCCTGCTCCGTATCAAAATGATCATTCACAGATATGAAGCGGACACCCATAAAAGGAAATATGGTTTCAATGTAATTTCCCGTTTCTAGATAATCTCTTCCAAATCTGCTTAAGTCCTTGACACAGATGCAATTTATTTTTCCGTTTCTTACATCATCCATCATTCGTTTAAATTCCGGTCTGTCAAAATGAGTGCCTGAATATCCATTATCCGTGTACACATAATATTCCTGAAATTCAGAATACCTCGATAGAAAGGCTTTCATAATATCAAGCTGACTCTCTATAGAATTTCCAGATATGCTCACTCTCTCCACAGACAACCTGGCATATAATGCAACCTTGTATTTTTTCTCAGAAACAATTACGTCCGGAACCATTTCTTTTTCTACACTTACTGCATTAAATCTGCTCTTGGTTCTTGCCACTTAAACAGCCTCCTTCACAGTTTCCTTTTTCTTTGCAGTGCAGATAATTCCTTCCATCTTCTCCATTTCATTTCTATACTTAAAGACAATTTCAATCCTGTTATCCTCAAAAATCAAAATTCTGTCAATAAATGTTACAAGTACCATTCGATCCAGAGAATTTATAGTAAGATTTTCTCTCAATTCATCTAACTTTGTACCCGCTGCAATCCCATGTTCGTATATTCCACGAATAATGTTTTCCTGCTCCTTAATGGCACTCTGTATCGCCATCTCCCTATTTGTGTAATTTTCCCTATATTGATTGAACTGGGACTGACTAATCATTCCCTCTTTCAAATCTTGGTACAATGCTGACTTTAAAGTACCGCACTTTGTAAGTTCGCTTTTCAGATGCAAAATCTCCAGATCGTGTGCCACCGCTTCATCAAAATTCACATTAAGCTTGTCCAGATTTTTAGCTAATTTCTGACAGTCACACATACTTTCAATCCTACTCTTAAGTTCACTTAAGACAATATTGTTCAAATCTTCTTCTCGTATCGTATGCCTACTACAGTTACCATAACGATTGTAACCTGAACAAATGTAACAGATATGTTCCCTACCATTGACTAATGATTTCCTACGGACCATGCTTTTACCACAATCTCCACAATACAGCAGTGCGGAATACATATAGGATGCTGAAGTTTCACTACTCTTTATGGAATCTCTGGACATAAGAAGCTGTACCGCTTCAAAATCACTCTTTCTTACAATCGCTTCATGCATATTTTCAACACGAATCCATTCGCTCTGGGGTCTGTTAATTTCTTTTTTCACTTTATAACTGACTTTTGCCCGCTTTCCCTGAACCACTGTGCCAATATACACTTCATCCTGTAATATTCTTATTACAGTCTTAGCAGACCACTGGGACTGTTTTGCTCCTTGAAAATTCGTCTTAAAATTCTGTCCTTGCTGTTTTTTATATTCCGCTGGAGACAACACGCCCCTTGCATTCAGTTCTTTTGCGATACAATTTGCACTTACTCCTGCCAGTTTCTTTGCAAATATTTCCTGTACAATACCAGCCACTCCCGGATCCGGCACCAGCCTGTTCTTGTTTTTCTCAGATTTCACATATCCATAAGGTGCAAATGCTCCAATATAATCCCCTTTTTCTCTTTTGATACTCTGACTGGAACGCACCTTCGTAGAAATATCCCTGCTGAAATTGTCATTTGTCAAAGCCTTTACAGGAATGACAATATTTGTTTCACTCCCCTCTGCCGTCAACGTATCATAATTATCATTAATTGCAATAAAACGAATGCCTTTCTGCTTAAAAATCTTTGCAATATAATTTCCGGTTTCAATTCTTTCCCTTCCAAACCTTGACAAGTCCTTGCAGACAATGGCATTAATCTTTCCAGCATCTACGTCTGCCATCATCCGCTTCCATTCTGGTCTGTCAAAATTAGTCCCTGTATAACCATCATCAATATAAGTATCCACAAGTTTCAAATCCTTGTGTTTTTCTAAAAAACTTAAAATAATCATTCTCTGATTTGTAATACTATTACTTTCCTCTTTGCCAATACCATCAACATCTCCGTCTCCCTTTGAAAGTCGAAGATACATTGCTGTTTTATATATTTCTTTCTTATCTGTATTTCCCATAATTTCACCGTTGTCCTTCCGGCTGACCAAACACCGCCAGCTCTTTTTCATCATCTACCAGTATCAATATTTCAGTGATGCAACTCTTGCTGCATAATCCAACATTAAATCGGTAATACTATCTGTACCGGAATAAGTTGACTTTACTTTATACTTTCCATAGACTTTGTAATCACTATGATCTGTCTGCTCTGCTTGCATGGTTTCTTGTTCCTTAATGTCGCTACTCTGTGGGTTCTCATAACTCAATAGCATTCATCTCCTTTACTTGTATCAGAACCGCCGGCATGGTTCTATGTAAAAGAGTAGCCACCTGAACAAGAAATATTTTGTAAAATAAAATGACAGTTATATACATACGACTGGTAACATCAAATAATGTTATTTTCATAACAACACCAGATATAGAAAAATCGCTCTCCATAGTTTACAAAGCTGATTACCTTTCCGTAATCCTTGCAACTGCTTCTCATACAAAATTTTTTTCAACATACCAAAACATAATGAAACAAAATAGTCTCATTACGTCTGGATATTTGCTTATGGAGAACCATATAGTAATAAATTCAAAAGAAGATAAACATACTTATCTCCATCGGTTCTCTTTTTTCATTTCGTATGTAAGAAGCTTTCGCTTCGCTTTGTTGACTATGGACAGCGATTTGTAATTATCCGGTGCTATGAACACCTCTATGTATATAACTGTCTGCACATCAACATATTCATTTAATAGTGATACCGTCGGTCTACGTACTGGCTAGGTACTCACAACGGAAATAGACTCTGTAACCAAAAATAATTGATTACAGAGTCTATGATAAT
>JBGVLO010000195.1:0-1862 GCA_045124315.1 Lachnospiraceae bacterium | reverse complement strand
ATCCGGTAACATATTATCATTTACCGTATGAAGCAGTTCGTTGGCACATTCCATCAATGCCTGTACTGCATTTACCACTTCGCTACTAATGCTCTGAATATTCCCTGCTGTTTCTGTGCTGCTGTCTGCCAACACACGAATTTCTTCTGCAACTACGGCAAATCCCTTACCTGCCTCACCTGCCCTGGCAGCTTCAATGGATGCATTTAAGGCCAGCAAATTCGTTTGTTCTGCAATACTTAAAATTTCTTCTGTCATATCTGAAATATTCGAAACTTTCTTACTTGCTTCTATGCTTTCTAACATCTTCTCCTTTTGTAACTTAACGATCTGTTGAATATTCTGCTCTTTGTCAGAAGTTTGTAATTTGATGTTCCCGGCCTTCTTCTGAATATCCATAACAAGTTCATTTCCTGTGTTTACATCGTCCATAGTACTTTGAATATTGTTATGAATCTCTAATGCCGATGTATCCAGTTGTTCTACCGCATCAGACAAAAGCTCCATAGAAGAGGATAAACCTACTGCCACTTGGTTGATCCCACTTGCGTTTTCCGTAGAATTGCTTACATTCTCCTGCATTTGTTTCATGGAAGCGTGAATATGTTCAGAGTTTCCACCAATCTGTAGTACCAATTCCTGTATCTCATCTAAAAACTTATTTACATTATTTGCAATGACTTCAAATTCCGTTCCACTCTTATCTTCGATTTTCTTTGTCAAATCCCCAGAACCATCGGTCAGATCTTCAATCTTCTGGTTGATTTCATGAAATCCCTTGGATAAACGTATAGACACCAGCCATAAGACAATTACCATTACACCATAAATAAGTGCACAAATAAGGATGATCAGTGAACGAACTTTCTTTAAACTCTCCTGTACACTATTGTAACTTACATCTACCCCAACAGCTGCGATGACTTCTCCATCGCAAGAAACCGGTGACCAAGCGGTTAAATGTTTTCCCCATTCATCCACAAATGGTTCGTCATTTACACTGGCAGTGCCATTCATGGCACTTTCACTATCCGAATCCGGTTCAATCTCATCCCCATATAATCCTGGTTCCTCCGGGTCTGTATCTAAGAGAAAGGAAAATTGATCCTCTACCATTCCTGCAATGTAAACATATTCCACTTCACCATTTTCCAGATAAACAGTGAGTTCCTGATGTACGCTGTCCCAATACTCCGATTGTTCCCCTTTTTCCCAGATATCCTTTACCTGCTCCGGATTCACATCGGACGCAGCACAGTTGGAAATATTCCGTGCATTTTGCTGGATATTTCCCAACAACATAGATTGTACTTTGTTTGTCAGCACAGCTCCCAGTACAATATCCCCTAAAAGGATTAAAACGGAAATAAGAATACACATCTGTTTTGTAATGCCTATTTTTCTTGTTTTCATACTTATACATCCCCCTTACATGAAAATCCTCACTTCCCCATTCGGTAAATAATCTGACATAATTATAGCACATTTTCCATTCTGTTTTCCAGTTTTTCTAGTTTTTTTTTCACACGCCATATATCAGGGTTAAAACCACTGCAATACTTCTGGAATTTTCGATGCGAACAAGGTATCTTTTTTCCACACAAAAGAAATCTCATGCCAAAGTGAAAAATCTTTCATGGGAATCCTTCTCAGTTTTCCATCTGCAAGCTCCTGCTCCACAGGTAAGTTTTTTAATGAAACTATGCAGGGACTATTAGAGTCTACTTTTTGTTCGCCAAATCTAAAAGTCATAGAGGTATTTCTGCCTCATTTTCCTACAGTAAATTTACGCAATCGCACGTTACAACATAATTGACAAAGATAAACCCTCAAAATATAATAAAAGTAACTGTTCATGGTTC
>JBGVLO010000194.1:0-9896 GCA_045124315.1 Lachnospiraceae bacterium | reverse complement strand
CATTGATGCAGGAATATGGCATTTCGGCTCGGTTGACATTTAGTAATTCTCTGCTCAGGGAGGAACATCTTTTGGATAAGAAATGCAATGAACTTTGCGCATTATTTGGAGAAAACCATGAAGTCCGGAACGGTGTCGTTGTCCATTCAGATTTGTTGTTAGATTATTTGAAAATAAATTATCCGGGGCTCTATTTTGTTTCCTCGACAACCAAGGTTTTGACAGATTTTCAACAACTTTTGGGAGAAATAGAGCGGGAGGATTTTCTTTATGTTGTACCGGATTTTCGTCTGAACAAGGCCTTTGATAAATGGAATACGTTGTCTGAACTACAGAAAGATAAAGTAGAGTTTTTATGCAACGAATGTTGTTGGTTTGGTTGCAGAGATAGGAAACTCTGTTACGAAAATGTCAGTCGAAAAAATCTTGGTGAAAATTGTCCGGATCATCGCTGCAATGGGCCTGATGCAAAGGATGGGTATCGTTTTTCAAAAGCAATGACCAATCCGGGATTTATTGGCATAGAGGAGATTACGAATGTCTACTTACCAATGGGATTTTCCAATTTTAAAATCGAAGGTCGAGGACTTGGCAGTGCCTTGATTTTGGAATTTCTACTTTACTACATGACCAAGCCTGAATATCAGCTGCATGTCAGAGAAAAAATCTATTTGGACAATATGTTGGATTTGTTTTGAAAGGAAATCCGTTATACGAATACTAAAAGTGATATGATACCTTTAAAGTAGACAGATAAAATATAAAAATCTGTTACTTTGGAGGTGTTTTTTGTATTTAAAAATAAAAACTTGCAAAGTGTGGGGGATTATGTAAAACATTTAACAAAATGTTAAAAAGTATGAAATAAAAATGTAATTATTCAGAATCTTAGTAATGGAATAAATAGACATATTATGTAGGTATGTATATGGCGGGGTTCTGAATAGACCAGAATCAAAGAAAAGGAGTGGGTAACATGAAAAAAAGAGCATTGGCAGCACTGTTAGCATTTTCTATGTTAATTCCAAATGGATATAATTGGGGAATGGAAGTTTTTGTGGTATTACAGAAGAAACCCAACTTGGAAATGGGTATAATGTAACCATTGAACAGATTATGGCTCATAAAGTGGTTGTGGGAGCGGTACAAAATTTAGGGAATAATACGTTCCAAACTGCCTCATATTCAAACTACGGGAAATATGTTGATGTTGTTGCGCCAGGATCTAGTATCTATAGTGCAAGGCCAGATGATACATATGGATTAGGAAGTGGAACCTCTAGGGCAGCACCACATGTCACTGGTGCATTGGCATATATTTGGTCTTTAAATCCTGACTTAACCGGAACAGAAGTGAAAAATATTATGTTGGATAACACAAGCATTCAAGTAAAGGATTATAGTGCATCAAATTCAGGTGTGGACAGTTATCCTATGGTAGATCTCTATTTGGCATCGAAAGCTGTTGTAGATGGCAGTGAAGAAGGTACGGCGGTATACTTTGATAACTCTGTTGCAAACTGGAATCAGGTATATGCATATGTATGGAATAATTCGACAGATAGTAAGGTGTTTACACCAGCATATCATAGCCCTAGGAGAGTCGGTAACCTTTACAATGAATGCAGAATATGAAAATGGACATTATATAAATTTCCGTTCATTGAATTTTGTATATGAGGATGGAACAAAGGAACTTGTACAGTCTTCAGACAGTTCTAGTTATGCGAGAGTATTTACACCGGTAGGCAGATATAAGCATATATATACATGGAAACCTGCTAAGACAGGAAAAATAAAAGTAATCTATAATGTAAGTCAGTTTGAGGATCATGGAGAAGCTTCTCAGGTAATCGAATTTACAGTAAGATAGAATAAGAGAAAAGATTAGCAAATAAAACAAGAGGTAAAATAAAGAAGTCACAAAATAGGATGTAAAATCCTGTTTTGTGACTTCTTTTATTAAGTGTATTTCGCGTCTTAACAATACGAATCTAACAACAAACCAGAATATATGGATGTCATATATGGATTTGCGAAATGTTCTTTTGCAGGACAAGGATAAGTGACCATAACTTTATCTTCGAAATATTTCAATGGATCCAGTGAAAATACTTTTGAACGATCGATGGCTCTTTTTCCTGGCTCCGTATCTTCACCAAATATTTTTTCAAAAGCACCGGATATGGCAGCGTCTCTTGCAGTAATGGTATCAATTTGCATATATCCTTGTTCGTCAAATGTAACTCCACAATTACGGAGAGCTGGAGCTGCATCTGAGAATATTTTCTGTAGGTCATGAAACATCAAGGTTGCTAAATGAGGCGGTTCTCCCTGTTTGTAGGAGAGTTTTACCAAACTGTTATAAGTGTCCGAAATCGACGAGATTTCAGACAGCACGCGATTTGAATCGCCAGTATAGGTAACGTGGATAGGCTCTTCTGATATAGCATGCATCTTTAAGTGCAGAGAATTGTTGAGTGTAAATTCATTTGCCAAGGTTGATTGAGGCGTTCCGTTGATTTCGAAAGAGGAATTATGTGGCATTTGCTTAATCGAATCAAAACCATAGAACTCTACTAATCCGGGCGATCCTTTCGGATGCTCCAAATCCTTACAGGTAAATATAGCCTGTCCATCAGGGGTGCCAGTATGATCCGAAAAGATCGATAATCGTAGCTTTTCCCCTGATTTATCGTATCCTGTGCTTGCAGTGACTTCGGCAGGGGATTGATTGATGGATTTGCATATGCCATACAACACCTCTTCGTTTGAAGTTTTTCCGGTCAATGCCAGATTGAAGATATGTTCTTCCTCTTCTATATTGATTGCAAAAGAGTAATTGCCTTCCTTTAGCTTGTTTGTCGTCCGATAGAAATACGCACTGGAATTGATTTGTTTCGATGCCAATTGGTGTATTTGGAGCGTGAAAGGCTCTGGTAAATTTGAATGATCATTGGTGTCAATATCAGTTGAAAGTGCCTGTTTGTTATCGCAGGACACTTCCTTATAGGAAAAAGCGGAGGAAAGACCGCCATTTTGAAGCTTTGATAATGTGTCTTGTAATGTCAGAGAACCCTCCTTTAGTTGAAGAACAAAAGATTTTGTCTGTGGAGAAGGCTTCACAATATAAGAAGGCGAATCCTTGCTGATTTTCACAATTTTGTTGTAAATTTGTTTTAGCTCATTTTTTTTGTGGACAGAGGTGTTGTAACGATAGTTCTCCTGGTGTGCATAATTTGAAATTAGATAATCGTAAATCATAGTACATCCCTTCTTTTTTGAGAAAGTATCTTAAAAAAATGTGCAGGTTCATAGGCAAAAATCCGGTCTGTTTCTAGATTTGCCCCAATAAAATAGTGTTACGGCATATGATTTTGGTTGTCCATTTCGTAAACACGAAATAGTTTTCTTATATACGATTGCCAACAAAGAAAGTGATAGATAACCGTATACAATAGCTTCCGATAACTTAATCTTATCTATATTATATAGGAAAATTTGGAAAAAGTACATGGTTATCTCAAGAAAAAATAAAAAAATTATTCGGAAAAGGTTGACGGAAAAAAGGGAATATGGTATTCTATAACGGCGATGGAATAGGTCTTTTTTTTATGCCTAAAATTAATAAAAATAGCGGAGGTGCAAGTTATGCGCGTAAAGATTACATTGGCATGTACAGAGTGTAAGCAACGTAATTACAACACGACAAAAGAGAAGAAAGCTCATCCAGATAGAATGGAAACAAAGAAGTATTGTAAGTTCTGCCGTACACACACATTACACAAGGAAACAAAATAATTCCGTATTGGATACATGAAAGGAAAGTGGCGTTATGGGAGATACTGCAAATAATACAGATGTAACCCAAGAAAAGAGCGACGTTAAGGGTAAGACTCAGAAAAAAGAGAAGACCCATAAGAAAAGCTTTTTTAAAGGCGTTAAAACTGAATTCAATCGAATCGTTTGGCCTACAAAAGATGCTCTTGTGAAAGAGACTGCAACAGTTGTTGTCGTTTCAGTTATAGTAGGTATTATTATTGCTATCGTTGACGTTGGAGTGAAGTTTGGTTTTGACAAACTCCTACAGTTAGGATAAAGGTGATAAAATGTCAGAAGCGAGATGGTATGTTGTTCATACCTATTCAGGGTATGAAAACAAAGTAAAAGCAGATATTGAAAAGACAATAGAGAATAGAAAATTGCAAGATTCTATTCTTGACGTTACAATACCAATGCAGAATGTTATGGAAGAAAAAGCGGATGGCAGCGAGAAGCTTGTTCAGAAGAAGTTATTTCCAGCATATGTATTGATTAATATGGTCATGAATGATGAGACTTGGTACGTAGTGCGTAATACAAGAGGTGTGACTGGGTTTGTTGGACCTGGATCAAAGCCTGTGCCACTGACGGAGAGTGAAATGATTAGTATGGGATTAGATACCATACATAAGAAATCAATGGATCTTGAGGTTGGAGAGACTGTTATGGTTACAAAAGGTGTATGGGAAAATACAACTGGCGTGATTACAGCAGTCAACGATAAAATCCAGACAGTAACGATCAATATTGATATGTTTGGTCGTGAGACACCAGTCGAAATCAGTTATACAGATATTAAAAAGCTTTAAAATTTGATAAAGATAAACAAGTGGGAGAATATTATAGAAGATTATAATCTTTCGCTAAACCACAAAATTCAGGAGGTATGCTATCATGGCAAAGAAAGTAGAAGGATACATTAAATTACAGATTCCTGCAGCTAAAGCTACACCAGCTCCACCAGTTGGTCCTGCTTTAGGTCAGCACGGTGTTAACATCGTTCAGTTTACAAAGGAGTTCAACGCAAGAACAGCTGGACAGGAAGGAATGATCATTCCTGTTGTTATTACAGTTTATGCTGATAGAAGTTTCAGCTTTGTTACAAAGACTCCACCAGCAGCAGTTTTATTAAAGAAAGCTTGTAACATTCAGTCTGGTTCTGGAGAACCTAACAAGAAGAAAGTTGCAACTATCTCTAAAGATAAGATAAAAGAAATTGCTGAATTAAAGATGCCAGACTTAAATGCTGCAAGCATTGAAGCTGCTATGAGCATGATCGCTGGTACAGCAAGAAGTATGGGTATCGTAGTAGAAGACTAATAGAAAAGAAAAGGCATAGAAGATTTATTCCGCATGATCGTAATAAGTGGGAGGCATTGCATTAGTGAATGAATGCTGTTGAATACTTATTCAACAAATTAACCGATAATACCACAGGAGGTTTTCGAAATGAAAAGAGGAAAGAAATACGTAGAGTCTGCAAAGAACATTGATAGAACAAAGTTATACGATGCAGATGAAGCAATCAGTTTAGTAAAAAAGACAGCTGTTGCAAAATTCGATGAGACAGTAGAAGCACATATCAGACTTGGTGTTGATGGACGTCACGCTGATCAGCAGGTTCGTGGAGCAGTTGTATTGCCACATGGAACTGGTAAGACTGTAAAGGTTCTTGTTTTTGCTAAGGGCGACAAGGTTGCAGAGGCAGAAGCAGCTGGAGCAGATTTCGTTGGTGGCGATGAGTTAATTCCAAAGATCCAGAATGAAGGATGGTTAGATTTTGATGTTGTAGTTGCAACTCCAGATATGATGGGTGTTGTAGGTCGTTTGGGACGTGTACTTGGACCTAAGGGCTTAATGCCAAACCCTAAGGCTGGTACTGTTACAATGGATGTTACAAAAGCTGTTGCAGATATCAAAGCAGGTAAGATCGAGTACAGATTAGATAAAGCAAATATTGTTCATGTTCCAGTTGGAAAGGCTTCTTTCACAGAAGAGCAGTTGAATGAGAACTTTGCTACATTGATGGATGCAATCAATAAGGCTAAGCCAGCATCATGCAAGGGTCAGTATTTAAGAAGTGTTACATTGGCTTCTACAATGGGACCTGGTGTAAAATTAAACACAGTTAAGCTTGCTTAGTTCGTTTGATAAGAGACAGGCGCTGTATCGTTTGGTACAGTGCCTGTTTTTTTGCTTACTGTAAAAAGCAAAAAACACATTTATCCTGCAAGAAGGAGCAAGCCTCTCGATGAGGAGAGAGCAAGAGAGAAAAAGTGGCCTTGTACTTTTTTTATGGTGTCATAGAGAAATACAGAAGAACGGATATTGTAAGACCTGTTAAATTGTGTTATACTTTACAAAGAAAATTAGGAAAATGTTTTTATATGAAAACATTGCCAATACCAGAGAGGTCAGATGGAAAAATGGAATGGGATATTGATGTAATAATAGTTGGAACTGGTGCGGCGGGGTTATTTTGTGCCTTGCAGTTTCCAGAAGAGAAAAAGATTTTGATGATAACTAAAGAGAGTGTAGAGCAAAGTGATTCCTTTTTGGCACAAGGCGGTATCTGCGTATTGAAAGATGAATCGGATTATGATGCATATTTTGAGGACACGATGCGTGCAGGGCATTATGAGAATGACAAGAAATCGGTTGAATTAATGATTCGCAGGTCACCTGAGATTATTGAGGATTTGATCTCTTATGGGGTTGATTTTGAAAAAGAGAATGGAAGATTGGCTTATACGAGAGAAGGTGCACATTCTACTTCTCGTATCTTATATCATGAAGATTTGACAGGAAAAGAAATAAGCACAAAACTATGGAACCGGGTAGAAGAAAGGAAGAATATTTCTATCATAGAGTATACAACCATGATTGATTTATTGTGCAAAGATAATGTTTGCTATGGAGTAGTCGTGAAGGATAAAGAGGACAAGGTATCTACTATTCGTGCAGATTATGTGTTTCTTGCATGTGGAGGAGTTGGAGGCTTGTTTGAACACTCGACTAATTTTCCTCATATTACAGGAGATGCCCTTGCCATTTCCTTGAAGCATAATATTGCCTTGAAGGATGTAAACTATGTGCAGATCCATCCAACCACTTTGTACTCAAAGAAACCGGGAAGACGGTTTTTGATTTCAGAGTCAGTAAGAGGAGAAGGCGCAAAGTTATATGATAAGAATATGAATCGTTTTGTGGATGAATTGTTACCAAGAGATTTGTTAACAAAAGAAATACGCAATCAGATGAAGAAGGACCAGACGGATTTTGTTTGGTTGTCTATGCAGGATATGGGCGAGGAAGAAATTAAGAAACGTTTTCCGAATATCTATAGTAGATGTTTGGAAGAGGGATATGATCCGGCAAGAGAGTGTATACCTGTGACGCCGGCCCAGCATTATTATATGGGCGGAATATGGGTGGATTTACATAGTAAGACTTCTATGGAACATTTATATGCCATTGGAGAGAATAGTTGTAATGGAGTGCATGGGGCCAATCGATTAGCCAGCAATTCTCTTTTGGAGAGTTTAGTGTTTGCGAAAATTGGCGCGAAACATGTAAAGGATGAGTATGAATGTTTATCAAAAGAAGTTTCTTTTGATTTAATGGAATATAGCGATTTTGATAAATTGGAAGAAGAATACAAAAAAATGGTATTAGCTGAGATGGAAAGGATGGACAAAAATGTATAATATGGCAACTATGAAGATTAATGTAGACGAATTGCTTTGGCTTGCGTTAAAGGAAGATATTACCAGTGAGGATTTGACTACAAATGCAGTTATGCGAGAAGATAAGATAGGGGAAGCTCAGTTGATTTGCAAACAGGATGGTGTAATTGCAGGTTTGCAGGTGTTTGAGAGAGTGTTTCATTTGCTGGATGACAAGACACAGGTTGAAATGTATTTTAAAGATGGGGACAGAGTGAAAAATGGAGACTTGCTGGCTAAGGTTACCGGGGATATTCGTACAATCTTAACCGGTGAACGGGTTGCCTTAAACTATTTACAGAGAATGAGCGGAATTGCAACCCATACTAGAAAATTGGTGGATCTCTTGGGTGATGCAAAGACAAAGCTGTTAGATACAAGAAAGACCACTCCAAATATGCGTATTTTTGAAAAATATGCGGTGAAAGTAGGTGGCGGAACCAATCACAGATATAATCTGTCGGACGGAATTCTTATCAAAGATAATCATATAGGAGCAGCAGGTGGAATTAAGGAAGCGGTTGCACTTGCAAAAGAATATGCCCCTTTTGTACGAAAGATTGAAGTGGAAGTTGAGAATTTGGAACAGGTAAAGGAAGCGTTGGAAGCGGGTGCTGACATTATTATGCTGGACAATATGGACAATGCAACTATGAAGGAAGCGGTACAGTTGATTGATGGCCGCGCAGAGACCGAGTGTTCGGGAAATGTAACTGCAGAGAGAGTGAAGGAAATTATAGAAACTGGTGTAGATTATGTTTCTTGCGGTGCTTTGACTCATTCTTCTGCTATTATGGATGTTTCATTAAAGAATTTACATGCGATTTAATAATATGATACCAGGGTGGAAATGTCTGAACCTACATGAGCTTGCAGGGATGTGGGTGAATGTTCTTGAAACTCACAGAAAAACAGCTATTGTCCCTTGTTTTTTAGGGATATAGCTGTTTTTCTGTGCTTATTGCTGGGGGGAGTTGGTTTGGTGTTGACGTCCTTCGGTATCGATGGTGTAATCATTCATATAGATTAATTCGGAAATGGGAACAATGGTATATCCCTTTTTCTGTAATTCTTCAATAAGTGTTGGGAGTGCATCTTTTGTGTATTTGGCACCATTATGCATTAAAATAATGGATCCGTTTCCTAGATGTTTATGATTGGCAACGGTAGAGATGATGGAATCGATGCCATAATTTTTCCAGTCAAGACTGTCCACATCCCACTGAATACAATGACAGTTACAGGCTTTTGTACTTTCGACTACAGTGTTGTTATAGTCGCCATATGGTGGCCGAAAAAGAATAGGAGTAATTCCAGTGATTTTTTTTACTTTATCGTTAACCGATTGGATTTCTTCTATGCATTCAGAGGTGGAGAGCTGCGACATTTGTTTATGGTTTTGGCTGTGGTTTCCTAAATCATGCCCGGCTTTTGCAATAGCTTTCACGTCGTCCGGATATTTATCTACCCATCCTCCTGTCATGAAAAAGGTTGCTTTAATGTTGTATTTCCTTAAAATAGAAAGGATATCAGCAGTGTCTTCGTTTCCCCAAGCAGCGTCAAATGAAATGCTGATCTTGGGTTGGTCAGTGTCAACACAGTAGATTGGTAACTTGCGTTCGGTGGTTTCGTGAAATACGGAGAAGGTTTGCTTTATGGCATAGATACTAATAATGGTTAGTAAAAAGATGGATAAGAAAAGGAAACCAATTTTTATGGTTTTTGTCATGGTTTGTTCTGGATACAAAAAAATCCCGCCAATCGTTTTGTACTAATATATGATTCTCATAGAAATAAAATACCAAATACCCATAGGTGAAAATATTATTGACCTTTTTCACCTAACATCATATCATATAATAGTATGTAACTATTCAGAACCCTCCCCATATATTCGCACTCGTCGCTCTTACAAGCTCCCGTTCCGTGCTACGCACTAAGACTGCTCATATATGGGGAGGAAACTCTATTCGAGCGCCTATATAATGGAACAATCAGCTACTTTTATGCTAGCATAACGTATCTAATTGTTCCATTATATAGGGTTCTGAATAGTTACCATTTATCATTTATTTTCTCCAAATTATCTTATATTACAATTCATTCATTAATATTTTAAAAAAAAGTTTTTTTTGTGTCATTTTCATTGTAATTATGGTATTTATTTGTCAATCACAATAGATAAGTCTGCAAGAACTCCTTATTCTATCGTAACTGATATGTAGTGCCTCTTGTCAAGTGTAAATTTGCAAGATTTACAAGAAACACTTTTGTAAACTGAAGGCATTTTGAAAAGGTCAGGGTTTCAGATCCCGGCATTGGCCACTCTGATATACGTGGATTGGTTAC
>JBGVLO010000193.1:0-2674 GCA_045124315.1 Lachnospiraceae bacterium | reverse complement strand
TAGATTGAAACGATGTCATGCGTTGTTTCCAAAGAGTAACTTTTTCTTCATCCATAAACAGAATTCCTCCAATATTTAATTTGAGGATAGTTTAGCAGATGAATGGTGACTTTGATAGACGCCTTGTTTTGAATCGCTTACGTAATATCCATATGGGCATTATGCCCCGTGAAACAGGAAATAGCACCCTTTCGGGTGCTATTTCTCGTACAATCGATTCTTCGTTGTTCTCTTTCCTGCTGTCTGCTTATTTTGCCCTTGTCAAGGTAATACTCTCGGTTGCATTTGCCGGAAGTTTTGTATATGTATTTTCTTTACTGTCTTTCCAGGTATATCCTGTAAATGCAGTTTCTTCACTGACGTTCCAGGTATATTTTGGTAAATTCGTAACAAATGTTCCGGTCTTTTTCGGAGTGTGGATTGTGGTTAACTTCGTGCAGCTATCAAACATGGAATCCATTTCAGAAACCATAGAGGTATCGAAGCTGCTGAGATCCAAAGAAGTCAGAGCAGAGCAGCTATCAAACATGGAATCCATTCTAGAAACCATAGAGGTGTCGAAGCTGCTGAGATCCAAAGAAGTCAGAGCAGAGCAGCTATCAAACATGGAAGCCATACTATAAACCATAGAGGTATCGAAACTGCTTAAATCTAAACTAGTCAGAGCCCTGCAGCCCTCAAACATGTAACTCATATCAGTAACGTTAGAGGTATCAAAGCTGCTTAAATCCAAAGTGATTAGATCAAGGCAGTTTACAAACATATCAGTCATATCAGTAACGTTAGAGGTATCAAAGCTGCCTAAATCTAAAGTAGTCAGACTCCAACAGTGAGAAAACATATCAGTCATATCAGTAACGTTAGAAGTATCGAAGTTGCTGAGATCTAAGTTTGTCAGAGCATAGCAGCTTTCAAACATATCAGCCATATCAGTAACGTTAGAAGTGTCGAAGTTACTGAGGTCTAAACTCTTTAGACTGGTACACTTGAGAAACATGCTACGCATATTTGAAACACTGGATGTGTCGAAGTTACTGAGGTCTAAACTCTTTAGACTGGTACATCTGCAAAACATGTACAGCATATTTGTTACTTGTGAGGTATCTAAGTTATGTAAATCCACACTCTCTAAATTCTCGCAATTATAAAAGAGACGATCCAAATGTGTTGCACCAGTCACTTCAATTTTGGCACTTTTAATTTCATCTCGATATTCATACCATGCCGGCAATGTAGAAGTGTCAAGTTGACCATCTTCATCATACTCTACGACACCGTACATATCCCCGGTTCCCCGTACTTCTAACAATCCGTTGTTGTATAAAATCCAATTTGTATTCCTATAAGTATCTGCGTGCATAATTGTTTCTAGTGGTGGAGAGGTTACGGTCGGAGTCTCTGTCACTTCAGGAGTAGCACTAGGTACTTCCGTTGGGATTACAGTCACTTCAGGAGTAGCACTAGGTACTTCTGATGGAACTTCTGTCACTACAGGAGCAGCACTTTCTTCTTCTGTTAGGATTCCGGATGGAGTTGCTGTAATTGCTACATTCGTTGCGGTCTCAGTTGGAACCTGTGAAGCTGGAGCATTTGTTGCAGTTCCTGCTGGAGCCTGTGAAGCTGGAGCATTTGTTGTAGTTCCTGCTGGAGCCTGTGAAGCTGGTGCATTTGTTACCGTGCCTGCAGGTGCTGCTGTAACTGCTACATTTGTTCCAGCTCCTGTGGTTTCTTCTTTCTTTATTACAGTAATCTTACAAACAGCTTTTGCTTTCTTGTTGCTTTTGCTGATTGCTATAATTTTTGCGGTTCCTACTTTTTTTGCAGTTACCTTTCCCTTTGCATTGACCGTTGCAATTTTTTTGCTGGATGTGGTCCAGGTTACTGATTTGGATGCTTTGGAAGGAGTGACCCTCTTTACCTTTAAGGTAATGCTCTGTCCCACATATAAAGTTTTCTTTGTTGCATTCAACTTAAGGGATGTGGCTTTTACCGCTGCTTCCACATCAAGGGACTGTACTGCCAGATTGCTGACTGCTACGGTAAGTGCCAGCATGACAGCTGTGATTTTTTTCTGATGTTTTCTCATAAACGCCTCCATTTACATACATATTTAATAGTTTCTTAATACATTTTTAAAATTTCTTTCATAGTATACGATAACACTGCTTATTTTTTAACCTTCGTTTTTCTTTTTATTATGCCAATTAATAAAAATATGTTGACAAGTGTGTATATAGCATATATACTGTGTATATACGAGATGCACAGTAAAAGCTTTGGAACCCGCCAAATATGAGGAAGTAGCGATTTACGCAGTAAATCAGAGAATTCCGAGTGTTTGTAGAATTGCTGAGCTGCTATCAGCATAGCAATTCGTAGGTATCATTGGAGTCAAAATACCTTTTGACCCCAGCATCATGATATGGGCTGGGAACAGTGACAGAAATAGGAACATAGAAGGAAAAGAGGTTGTGTAACAGATAAAATAAACCTATAAAAAGTTATAAATAATTGTTGAGCTTTATAACTTTTGTTGATAGAATAAAGTATAAACATTATAAGGAGATTTTAATTATGAGTAAATACTATTCTATCAATGAGTTTTCAAAAATTTTAGGAGTTTCAGCACAAACATTAAGAAATTGGGATAAGAATGGAAAACTTCACCCACATC
>JBGVLO010000192.1:0-1560 GCA_045124315.1 Lachnospiraceae bacterium | reverse complement strand
ATATTGGAAAAAAGCAAGAAAAAATTGGATAGTTTATACTTTTTGTTACAGTACAGAGGGTGCCATTCGTAAAATGCCAAAATATATAATATGGCTAATAAAAAACATCTTGGCTGGCCATTTCCCGGTGTGCGCTTTCACACTAGGCTCAAAAAGACTTCGCCAGGTGTTCAACGTGTACTCATGACAACCTCATCGGCTATGTCTGAGTATATGCAAATTGCACTTTATCCGCAAGCGCAACTGTGTAATTTGCACATACTCAGACGCACCCTCTATACAGTAACAAATTTTGGGCACACTATCATTTAGGCAACAAGTTGCCATCAAAAAGAAAATACGATACAATAACCGTAACTAACAAAGATATTCAAAATAGGAGGGGTATAACCAATGAACATGAAAAACAACAACTTAATTACCATACCATCTTTATTGAAAGTGGAAAAGGGAGCATTAAGTAAAATCGGACGCTATTTAAAAGACTATAATTTTGATAAAGTGGTAATCTTCTTTGGAAACGATCTAATCGACCGATTTGGTTCTACTGTTATGAATTCATTAAAAGAATCTAATATTCAAGTCCTGGAATATCAGGAATTAGATACCGTTCGTTTGGAAGATCTTACTTCTCTTGCATTTCATCTTCCAAATAAAACACAAGCTGTAATTGGTATCGGTGGTGGAAAAGTAATCGATGCTGCAAAATATGCTGGTTTTCTCAGAAAACTTCCATTTATCAGTGTGCCTACTTCTGCTTCCAGTGATGGATTTTCAAGTGCCAGTGCTTCTTTACTGGTTGATGGCAGACGAAACTCTGTTCCTGCCACTATGGCACACAGTATCATCGTTGATCTTGATGTAATCAAAAGTGCGCCAGAGCGTTTTTTGTATTCCGGAATTGGGGATATGGTTTCTAAAATTACTGCAATTTATGATTGGCAGTACGAAGAAAAATGCGGCCATACAAAAGTAAATGACTTTTCTATTATGGTTGCAAAAAAAGCCGTAAACAGTTTCGTGCGTACGCCTTTCAAAGCTATTACAGAAGATTTATTTCTGAAAGAACTGGTCGACTCTCTGGCAATGAGTGGAGTAGCAAATGAAATTGCCGGCAATAGCAGTCCAACCAGTGGTAGCGAACACTTAATCTCACATGCATTAGATAAAAACTCCACCACTCCTCAACTGCACGGCATTCAGGTTGGTATTGCAACCTACTTAATGAGTCTGGTACAGGATCACCGCTATAAAAGGATACGCACCATTTTTACTGACACAGGTTTTTTCAAATATGTAGCCACCCTAAATCTTAATGTTCAGGATTATCTTGATGCAATTGACCTTTCCCCAAGTATCAAGCCATTCCGCCATACTTATTTACACGAAGAACAATATCGAACCCTTGCTAAGAAATTTTTGTTGGAGGATCCTATCTTAATGAAAATCTTTCACCTGAATTGACCATTGCTTCTTCTACCATATACATTGGATATTTTCCATACTTTCATTTACGACTTCCAATTCAAGTGTAAACACACAATTCCCCCCCACTTCCAC
>JBGVLO010000191.1:0-40143 GCA_045124315.1 Lachnospiraceae bacterium | reverse complement strand
TTGCCATGCCACCTTGAATCTCCAAACTATTGATCTGCTTATTCAAGGTAGCAAGCTGTGCCGCAATGGAATTGATGCGTTCTGCTGTGGTCTTAAACTCTGTATTGGCTTCCTTTTGTAATTTTAGCATACTATTTGAAAGATAGTTCACCATATCGGTAAGACCATTTCCAGCTTCAATAAACTGTGTTCTCTTATCTGAACTGGATGGATTATTCTTTAAGTTTTCCATGGCAGCATTGAACTGATTCATACAGTAATTGATTCCTTTCGAATCTTTGTTTGGTTCTGAAAAATAAGTTTGCAGGGCATTCATATAGTATTCTTTTGACTGGTAATTCCCGTATGCGCTATTGCTCACCCGATACTTATCATCATAATACTGATTTCTCTGACGTTCTACCCCTGTAAGTTGTACGCCCGTACCAGCCATACCAGCTCTCGTATACAAGGATAAGGGAGTCGTCGCTGCCGAGGAAATCTCCTGTCTCGTATATCCTTTTGTAGTAGCATTGGCAACATTGTGTGCGGTAGTATTAATCCCCGCAGATGCAATATTCAAACCGGTCTTTCCAATGGTTAATCCAAAAAATGTTGATGGCATCTAATCCCCTCCTATCCTAAACTTGTCAGTAAGTGTTCCAACATCTGATCTACGGTTGAAATGTATCTGGAACTGGCAGTATATGCATATTGGAACTGTACCAGATAGGTAAGCTGTTCGTCTGATGACACGCCGGATACAGATTGGCGATTGTCTTCAATACTGTCTACCAACTTATCCTGATTCTCTTGCATATTGTTAAATTCATTTCCAACGGTTGCAATATTTCCAATAAACGCCTGATAATAATCTTTGAGATTATGTTTGGTCAAAACATTTGGATTTATGGTGTATGCTTCCTCTCTCCAAATAGCCGACAGCCGTTCGCAGGTAGCACTGTCATATCCATCTGCATTTCCACTCAGGTTCTGTGAAGTGATCGGAAGCTTAGATGGATTCTCCTTCACTTCTTTGTTCACTTCTAACTGTTCAATGGAATATCTGCCATACTTATCTTTTACTTTGTCTAAATCTCCATATGCAGGTGCCGGAGTCTCTGGTATATACACATACACAGTATGCTCTTTCTTCGAACCATCTGCCAATGTTACTTCAATGGTACCCTTCTGATATCTTGGATAACTCTCACTCTGTCTGGAGAACAACTCCGCACCGGGCGTACGATCTTCATCCATACCTACCGCTGCTGTTGATTCATCCCACACAACTACATTCTCATCCAATGTACCTGTGGTACCGTCTTCAAATGTGATGGTGGTATCTATGTTTGCTCCCTCTGCTGCATATCGATCTCCAAGGTATTCCGCAACTGTCTCTCCATCTGTATTTGGGCTTAATGCATCATTGATGGCAGTGGTCACTGCATGTACCAGCTTATCAAAAGTAGCCTGAGTACTCATTAAAATAGAAGAACCAATGGTAGCATTGTACTTGTCGATCACAGTCTTGGAAGCAGTCTCATCCGGTACATCTACATAGGTAGCCTTACGGTCCCCTCTTGCGATCAATAAAGCCTTGATCTTACCTACATCTGTATCTTTCTCTGAATCAAATCCTTCATTTGGCTTAAAGACACTCTGACCTGTACTCCACACAACATCTACATAAATAGCATCCTCAGATGCTTCACTGGTCTCTAAATGGTATACATAATCTGATGTAACAAACTGTGTCCCCTCAATATTAATCAACGCTCTTCCATCAATATCTTCATAATAGCTGATGTTTGCATACTCTGATAATTTATCAATCAGGCGGTTTCTCTCATCACGATAGTCATTTGCCTTTTCCATGCCAGATTCTTTTTGAACAATGATTCGGTTCAAGTCGCGGATACGGTCTCCAATCTCATTCACTTCCTTCACCGCAGCTTTCACCTGTCCATTCAGGTTTTCCTGATATTTCGTAAGCTGAGAATATACATCCTGTGCACGTAACAAAAATGTACTGGAAGTGTTGATCAGGTTTGTCCTCTTCACAATACTATCCGGTTCCAAAATTAAATCCTCTACAGCACCCCATAAATCACTTAATGTATTCTGAAACTGAGCCCCCTGTAGCTCGCCCATAAGGTTCTCTACCTCAGATACACACTTATTCTGAATGTCATAAAATCCAAGTCTTCCTCTCTCCAAACGATAAGCCTTGTCATAAAATACATTTCGGTTCTGTTTTACAGAAGCCACCTCTGTACCTAATCCAATCTGATTATAGCTAATGTGGGAATAACTAGTGGTATTGTACCCCCTGTCTACATTAATCACTTCTTGTCTGGTATAACCTTCCGTATTCACGTTGGCCAAATTGTGCGCAGTGGTATTTACTCCCGTCTGGGCAGTCTTAAGACCGGTTACACCTACCGATAAACTTGTCATCAAGCTCATGATATCACCATTTTCCTTTCTATTACTCCTCTATACTATGATACCTTTGAATTGCTCCTTGTATCTATTGCTTTGCGTCAAACGTCCCTGCCTGCAAAGCGGGTGCATCTGTTGTAATTGCACCTTTTGTATAATTATTCCCCGGCGACATCCTTGTGCTTTGAATCAAATTCATATTGAATTCTATCATTTCTAGGGATTGTTCGATTAACGATTTGTTTTGAATATTGATGTTCATCAATCTTTGAACTGAATTTTTTAGATCATCGTGGGCCTGCGCCAATGCTTTTTGTTCTTTTGGCTGATTATCAAGCATACCCACAAGTTTTGCAAGAGTCAACTGATCCAAATCCTGATTTAACACGATGGCTATATTAGAAATGACCTCGCTTCTCTTCTTCTCCAGTACAGTCACCTGATCAATGGCTAACTGTTCCTGGTCCGTTATTTTTTGAAGAGATTCGAGGTCATTATTTATGATTACTGTTTTCTTTTCCGAGACGATCGGAATTAACTTCTCATATATCTGCTGTTCTTCCTCTAAAATGGAAATCAGCTCCTGAATTACACTTGCCAAAAGGAATCCCCCTCCTTGTACTTATCCACGTTGTCTATGAAATTCCACCGAAAAAGCTATCAATCAACTTATCAGCTATGGCTTCTGAAGATACGGAATAGGTTCCAGCCTCCATCTGTTCCTTAATCGCCTTTACTTTGTCCTCTCTCAAATCAGGAGCTTCTGAAATCGCTTTCTTTGCAACAGTCATGTCCTTTCCAACCTGAGAGATCTCAATCTTGTCATCTCTGGAAGTCTTCTTCTCTACTGTCTCCTTCTCTACTGTCTCCTTCTTCGTCTGCATGTTTGTCTGATATACTTGATTTACAGCACTATACGCATCAATTCTCATGATGATCACCACCTTTTCATTTACTAATTAAAATATCGGCGATTTTTCATAAAACGTTATATTTTTTTTGCATTTTTTCAAGATTTGTGATTTTTGTCAAATCCTTCCTCTTTCTCTCTTTCACTTTCGGACATATTGCCCAAACATTCTGTTTATCGTGTATTTTGATGTTCCATTCCACATTTTGTTACAGTACAGAGGGTGCCATTCGTAAAATGCCAGAATATATTATATGACCAATAATGAACATCTTGGCTGGTCATTTTAGGCATATAGTCCCCGGTGTCCATTGGTACTGTCCAGCGATACCTCTGACAAGGAATGTCTTCCATAGGTCAATCCTGCATACACCTTCTGGGTGTTCACCATAATCGGTCCACTATGATCCAATGGAATCAACTGTTCATAAGAATTCTTAATCTTCTCTATGATTCCTACACACTCATTCAGATGGTCGGCTTTTGTCTTTCGTAAATCCTCTAAAATCACTTTGTTCACAAACTTATATAGAGAAAGCAATTCCAAGGATAATTTGTACTTAAAATCCAATGTCTCCATAAGCTCCACCAAAAGCCGCTGTCCATGGTGCAGACTACGCTGAAAGCCATCAAACTCTTCTCTCTCATACTCTTTCACAGCCTGTCTCAGATCCAGTTGTAACAGCTCATACACAATCACTAATAATTCCGTACGATTCGCCTGTGTAATTCTGGATACATATTGTTGTTCTAATTCCTTTTTCATTGCTTCCTCCTTTCTCTAACCTCATTCTCTCAGAAGTTATATCGTCTTTTTTTGTATCCACTTTAGAATTTTAGGAAGATTTTCCACAAAAAGAAAAAGCGGAAGATCTTCCCTATCTGGTAACCAATTCTTTTAACAGAATTACACCGTCACATTATCCCTGTAGCAAAGACAAAATAGTCTGTGGCATCTGATTCGCCTGGGACAACATAGAGGTTCCTGCCTGAGATAGTACATTAAGCTGTGTATAGTTGGACATTTCTTCTGCCATATCCAAATCCTCGATACGAGAGAGCGCCTCTGTCAAATTTTCATTGGAGGTATCCACATTCATAATGGCATGCTCCAGACGATTCTCGTATGCACCAAGCTTGGCACGAACGGAAGAAACTTTGTTGATTGCCTTGTCAACTGCACTAATGGCTTCTCCTGCCTTATCCTGTGTCATCACGTTGATATTTTCCAATCCTAATGTCTCGGAACTAACTTCCGGAATACTGATTGAAATCGTCTGATCTTCATTGGCTCCAATCTGTAACACCAAAGGACCTGCTTCCAAAACAGAAAGCTCCACATCCAAATTTCCTGCATTTACAGCTGTCTCATCCACATTTAGCACCATCTCAAATCCATCCTTGTCTGAAATAGTTACTTTATTACCAATCGCTGTAGCTGTAGCTGTATTTTTAAACGAATCCGCCGTATTCTGATCTCGGTTCAGCTCGATCTGCGCATCCTCCCCATAGGTTTTGTCTGCATTGGTCGGTATGCCTAATCTTGCGGCCAATTGTGCATTATCACACTGTACCTGAACATAACATTTCGAACCTGTTTCCTGTGCCTGAAAGTTAAGATAAGTTCCTGCAGCAATCGGTACCATATTTTCCATTTTCCCACCTTGAGCTGTTGTGGCATACACATCCACACCTGTGTTGTCACCAAGATTTCTCAATGCGGTGTACACATCATCCAGACTCATATTTTCTGTGATCTCCACAGTCTCTCCATTGATCGTCACCTTACCTGCCTGCGCTGCAGTAATATTTCCGGCAGACACCGCAGTACTTCCATTCTGAACTGCTTCTTTTGCCACATCGATTACTTTAACCTTATATTTTTTTGCAACCACTGCGTCCGATGTAGAAATGATGTTTAACTTTGTACTGCTGGAGAATGTCTTTCGATCTGCATCTCCATTCAGCAATTTCTTTGTGTTGTACTCCGTATCCGTAGAAATACGGTCGATCTCCTGACTAAGCTGATCGATCTCATCCTGTATGGCCCGTCTGTCTTCCACAGTATTGGTTCCATTGGCAGCCTGTACAGATAGTTCACGCATACGCTGTAACATGCTCTCCACTTCATTTAATGCGCCTTCTGCTGTCTGAATAACGGAAATTCCATCGGAACCATTTCTAGAAGCCTGATCCAAACCTCGAATCTGAGTCTTCATCTTCTGGGAGATCGCCATTCCTGCTGCATCATCAGCTGCACGATTGATACGATAACCGGAAGAAAGTCTTTCGATACTTTTTGCCATATTTTCGTTTGTAATTCTCAATTTGTTGTTTGACTTAATTGCTGCAATATTATGATTGATCTTCATAATAACCCTCCATTCCTAATACACTGTCTCTCGCTCCAACAGGGAAATATGGGATACAAAGGCTTTTGCTGCCTTATATAAATTTCTGGTATCCTGTTTTTCCTGTGAAGCAACTACATTTTCTCTATTCGCATCCGTGCTTTTTTTCTTTAATGTGTAAATTACACTCCCAAGTGCCATTCCCTGTTTCTTGAGTTCTCCTGCATAATCTTCCAAACGTTCCTGCAGGCTGTCCGCTGCTTTCTTAGACAGACAATTCACCTGACCTTCTACTTTCTCCTCATCCACGTAGAATTCTGCTTCTACGGTTCCCAGGCGATCCGAGTCTACCGAAATCTCAACTTTTCCTTTTTGCTCAGAATTCGGCAGAATGGTTACATGCATATTGGTCACACTATCCCCCACTACCACAGGAACCTGATAATCTTCTCTTCTTGCCAGCTGTCGGATCAATCCGATTCCACTTGTGAGGTTTCGTAATTCCTGTAATTCCATGGAGGCGATCTGTGGATCCGCAACCCTGGCATCCAATAACGCTTCTACCTTCTCAGCCAGTTTCGTATACTGAATCTCCATGGTCTCTGCATCTTCCAGACCATCTGCAATTCCATCCATGACCTCCAGCATTTCTTCTCTCTCTGTTTTTGTTAATCGTCTGCTTTTCTCCTGAAGCTGTTTCATATGCTCTCCCAGATGAGATGCTGCCACCAGGTTTTCAACCGTTGCAGGAATCTCATATTTTGAAAGATATGCTTGTGTTCTGTCACTGTTATCGACTATTTCTTTTAGATTCTTAATCCACTGTTCCTGTTGTTGTAATTTTTTCTCTCTGTTTTCTTCCGTTTCCTGCTGATTTTCAGCGGCATTTACATACCTGATATTTTCTAAAATTTTTTCAATATCCTGCTGCCACAAACCTGCAAAATCCTGTCTTTGTCCATCCGTGTCCGTAGTAAGTCTCTGAATGGCAGACGGTGAGATTTCCTCTGCAATTTCATTGGTCACCTGCTGATAATATTCCTGCTTTGCCTCATCTACCGTATTCTTTTTTGCAAAGGATTGATTCAGTTCCGTAATCAATGTAGAACGGGAATACACAATATCTCTCATATCCTGACTATCCGCAACAACCTGTTCTACACCACCACTCTTAAGAGTTCTCACTGCCATCAGAAGGTTTTCTAAATTCATCTCCCGATCAGACTGTAACACATAGCCCACTGCTGCCCCATCAAACTTCTGAACATTATTTAGCAATCGGTAAATATTGATGTATGTGCTTCGATCTTCCGGGGTAATCTTATGGCTCTGTTCCAACTCATATAAGAATTTGCTATATTTTTCCTCACCTGTTACTCCCATTTCTTCCTTGATGCCTGTGATCTGCTGATCCAATTCTGCCAATGGCATCTGCAATGGGTTAATATTTCTCTTAATCAGCTCTACTGTAACTGCAGGGTGTAAATCCTCCAACACACGATTCACCTGTGCATCATAATTTTTCACAGCATATATATTCTCTTCTGTAATCGGCATCTGATTGTGTCCCAAGATCTTCACTGCCCTTATATTTGCCTGTGTAGGCTCCATCTTCATATCTTCTAAAATCGTCTCTACATTGCGAAACGCCTTCTGTATATGATCTCCTAACTCACGGTCCGGTCTGGTCATCATAGTGTCATAAGCCTGCTGGGCCTGCGTCTGTTTTTGTGCAATCCCGCTGTCTTTTTGCTGTATGGTGTCATATGCAGTTGTATTTTTGCTATCAACCGCTACATTTCCTTCTGTAATTTTCCCTGCCTGTGATTTTTCCAAACGGATTTCCAAATCAGAATCCGCAATAGAAACCAGGCGTTTTTTCCACACTTCACCTTCCGTCTGCAGTTCCTCAAGAGTAATCCCCTCAGCACGCTCCAATGTACTACCTAAACTATCTGCCGGCTGGTTTCGCAACTGCTCCACTGTTTCCATGGTATGCTGCAACAAATCTATATTGTCGTCGGTGTCTGCAACCTTTCCTTCCGCCAAAATGCCTCTGTAGTAATTTCGTTCCATATTTCGCAATTCGTCCACTACTTTTTCAATCTGTTCCACGTCCAGAGAGATTCCTTTTTTCGCCATCTGTTCTGCCGCGTCTGCTGTCATTTTCAAACGAACCTCCTCTAACTGCCGCTTCTTCGTCAAAGGGTTTCCTAACTCATTGTCTTGTTTTTCCGGTAATCTTTCTTTTCCTATTTGTTCCTGCAATGCACTGTCAATAGAGATAATCTCCTGTTCCACCTGGGCTAAAAATACCTGAATACTTTTCTGTGCAGCCGTAAACTCTTTCGGTATCAACGACACTCCCTCCGGTGCCTCTCCATTGGAAACAGCTACCACTACACGATCCAGTATTTCTTCATGGTCATACTGTGCCTTCACCTGTTCCAGCTGGTCCAATCGCAATATACTTTCTGCAGTAACGGGCAATTCCTGCGCAAACAGCCATTTTGCCTTCTCCATGGTATCTGCATCCACAGAAATTCCGGCATTCTGCAAGATTTCTTCCGCCTGAGATGCAACTGCAATCCATGCCTGTTCCACTTTTCCCTGTGAAACATTCATTTCCACCCCACCGTATGTCACTGCCGCACCAAAATACCCTGTCGTCTCCTGAGGCTGATACCCTAGAAACCGTTGGCTGCTTCCTGCATATTGTGCATGATACACATTCTCAATGGTAGGTTCCAGCTCTCTCTGCAACATATACTTCATAGCAGGTTCACTAAGGTCAGGTGCAATATCTGCCATACTCATTGCCCGTTCTACGGATGCAATGTTATCAAAAGTAACCGGAAGATCTGCAGCCTGCAGGTACGCCATAATCTGTGCTTTTCCTGTTGTATTTGCACCTTCCTGTTTTGCCTTATCCAAAGCGGTATCTGCTGCCATCTTCTTTATATCCAACTGCTGTTCTTTTTGATTTTCTACTGTATTTTCAATTCCCTGTTCTTTTACGGCCCGTTGTTGCTTGATACGTTCCAAAGCACGGTCTAATCTCTCTAGATCATACTTTTCCAAAGATATTCCTTCCGACTCTAAAGCTTCTCTATCCTGCTGAGAAACACGATTCTCTAAATTCTGTAAAGGTGCCTGAGATTCTTCCCCTGAACTCTCGGTAGAAAGACCAGACTGCTCCATTATGTCTGTAATATTGTTACACTCTTTGTCCACCATAGTCCGAATTAAGACGGTTGTTCTTTTCTCAGAAGTATTCTTATCACCGACCTCTTTCAAACGAATGCCATTCTTTGACACATCCATGATCTCAAATTTTCTCTGTTCACCTGTCTTAGCATCTTTTACTGCATGCTTATCCACTTTCACTTCCCTGCCATCAAAATCAATGGATATGCGATCCTTTACAGATGTGATCGTACCGGTAATGATCTGCCCCTTCTTTCCTAAATTCGTATAATCAAAAGAACGTTCCTTATCCCGGTTTACCCCAAGATTCATTTTTGCATTTTGACTAAGTCTGCTTGTCACATTCATATCTATTTTCACACACCTTTACTCTGAATTTCTATCTTCTTGTTTTTATTTCGACCCTTTTCTTTTATCCCTTAAGAGATTAAGGTGTCAAAAGCCTATATTTGATTGAGCTATTGTAAAATTTAAGAAGTGACCTTTTGACACCTTGCTCTATAGGAGACAAAGTTTCCTATAGAGCAAAAAAGACAGGCATTTCTATGCCTGTCTTCTTCGCAATGCACTAGCACTGCTCAATATTCTCTGCATTCTTTCACTTCTATAGCACGAACCTTTGATAGAGACACATGCCCTTCCATTCTTCTTCGCACAATATAACTCCTCATCGGCCAATTCGAACAATTCCTGAAACTCTTCCCTACTGTGAATGCTGGAACAATGCACTCCTGCACTGACCGTAACAATTTCACTTCTCGCAGAATCCGCATGTCTGAGATTTAGATTCTCAATGGATTCTTGTAATCTGGAAACCCATTTCAATGCCTGCTCTTCATCAAGCCCAGACAAAAACACCAAAAATTCTTCTCCCCCGATTCTTGCTGCAATATCTGTTTTTCTTCTTGTTGCCTCCTTAATCTTTAGAGCTACCTGTTGAATACACTGGTCTCCCATATCATGTCCAAACGCATCATTGTAATGCTTAAAATAATCAATATCAATCATGACAACTGCAACTGATAATTTATTTCGTACACAATAAGGTATAATGGAATATAAACTTCGATCCATTCCTCTTCGATTTAGCAACTTTGTCAACGGATCTGTCTCTGCCTCCAGCACTGCATGACGCAATTCTCTCTTCTGCCTGCATTCGCCCATATATCTGGAATACCGAACGGTTGACAACCACAAGCTCATTCCCCACCAGGACACCATACACGGAAGCTCTGTATATCCGCTTCGTTCATGATAACACGCTACTCCACCAAACAGTGCCATCACTGACCAAAATAACACACGTTCCTTCTTTGTCAAATATGGCACTCCCCCAAGCACCATAGTTCCAAAGAAAAATAAGCCCATCTGTACGCATACATACTGACTTCTACTCATAAGAAACATAATTTCTCCAAGCACAATCATCCAGAAAGTACAATAGAGCAACTGATGCCACTCTCTCTTATTCTGTCTGTGCAATCTCTTGGCCTGTATAAAAAATATTCCCATTACGATACTATTACTTACTAGACCAACAATCCTCTCTTTGGAACTCATATGAAAAATATGAAATTCACAACCGAAGACAATTGTTGGGACAACCAACATAAAAAAAACTATGGCTGCATAATATATTCTCCGAACATTGTTCCTCCTCTGCAGTATATGAAGCGGTTCTCCCGACTCCTCATCCTGCAATACCCTATTTTCGACTATATTCCCCGCACCTAATTTCCTCATTGATTCATCTGTAAGTTTCATCCTAATCACCTCTCGTTATCTGTCGCCCCCACGACTTTCGCGATTTCTCATGATTTTACATGTTGTCAACTAAGATGTCATTTCCCTTACTCAAATATTATGCCATATGTTTTCTGTTTTTGCAAATACTTTTTGTGCTTTTCTGTATTTTATTTATTCGCTTCTCTTTTTGTGTTGTATTTATTTTATTTTTACTATTCTATGGAGAAAAACATCTGACAAAAATAGAAGAAAGCAGAAAATCAACTGACTCAGCTGAGTTTCTGCTTTCTTTCTTTATTTATTTTATGTATTTTTTTGTGCTTTTTCTTTCAGCTTTGCGAAAAAGCCCTTCTTGGCTTCCTTCGTCTCTAAATTTCCTCTCAAGCCCTTTACATCCATAATATAAATACCATTGATGACAGCCTTCACTTCTTTCTTAACAGGAATACTGTCAAAAATCTTCTCATCACAAATCATGCTCACGATCTTTGGTCCGATCTTAACCTTCACGATCGGCAGCTTAGAACGACGAGCATACCAAGGTGTCTGATCCAATAAAACCTTTGGCAAATTGGCTTCCTTTAATTTCATTCTTTTCTTATCAATAATAAGCAAGGACTGTGTCTGTGCACCAGCCTGCATCTGCTGCTGTGTACTTTCTTGCTTTTCCTGCAGTTCTTTTCCCTTCTTATATAAGAAAAAGAGCCCTACCGCTAATACAATCAATACACCAATCAATATATATGGCCACATAGTTTTTCCTCCTTCAAACCTCTATCTACATTGCATACGTGAGGTATTTTATCATAATCTATTCCATATTATCAAGCATTACTTTCATCTTTTCCCTCATGTACGCACCGACGTGTTTTCTTTCCTCCGCAGTCAGGTCATCTAAATAAACCGGATCTCCATATTCAATGTATACATGTGTTGGTGAAAACCAGGCAAAATGATGCCCAACTACTTTTTCGTTATTTTTCATTGCTACTGGCACAATGGGACATCCAGTCTTCGTTGAAAGTTTGAAACTGCCTTCATGAAAAGGTAATAATTCTTTTTTGTCATTTCGGGTTCCCTCCGGCATAATAAATACAGAGTATCCCTGCTTGATCTGCTCAATTCCCTGTAAAATTGTTTTCAAACCTTCCTTTGGATTTTCCCGATTCAAAAACAAACATTTCAGAAAACGCATCCATGTCCCAACACATGGAGCATACTTCAAGTCTTCCTTTGAAATAAAAAACGTAAGCTTTGGTGTGGTAAGGTAGCTGGTTAAAATATCACAGTAACTTCTATGATTTCCAATGAACATAACTGCCTCATCTTTTGGTACCTTCTCTACACCCGAACTATGTATCCGAACACCTGCAATAAGATACATTACGCGAAAGGCTCCACACACAATTTTCTGAGAAAAAGCCACCTGCAATTTAGGATTTTTCTTACCTAACAACCATACAATCAGATACATTGGCAAACTTAAAATAGAAAAAACAACCAAAAAAATACCTAATAATGTCATTCTCATATTCTCGATCCCCCTACTTTTTTGCTGTTATTTTTATATCAACCTTGCAATCAGCCACATGGTTATAATTCATATCCATCCCGTAGCCTAGCAATATGGTAATTTCTTCCTCTGTTTCCTTTACTTCAATCAATGTGGTGTCTATCCCCACAATCAGTTCTCCATATGGGGTTTCATAGTTATTGGTGGTCTTTATATTTTCTTCGAATACCATCTGAGCATTGTTCTGCCCCTGCTTGATGATTTCCACATGTTCCTTTGAAAAAATAACCGTAACTCTTGTAATTTCCTGATCTTCCTCATCCACCTCTTCATACTGAACCATATGAAATCCGTTCTGTTCTTCATAAGTTCCATGGGAAATCAATTCCACCGGTTCTCCATTTTCACCCTGCATGGCATGTAATCCTTTTAAAGATACTAATACTTCCTTTGTCATTGGTTCCTCCTTATCTTTCTAATATTGTTCAATGTTCACGGCATCTGTTTCCACTACCTCACAAGGCAAGATACTATTGGCAAATGTACGAAACTTCTCTGCTCCATCGCTGACATAGAATTGATGGGTATTTGGCTTCCATTCTTTCTTCTCCAAATCCTTCATCTCTAACACCTTTTTTAAAGTCAGGGCAGTCTCATATGCCGGGTTCACTAATTGTACATGTTCTCCCATTACTTTCTGTATCGTATGACGAAGCAATGGATAATGGGTACAGCCCAACACTAAGGTATCGACTCCATACCCTTTTAATTCGCTCAAATATCGTTCTGCGATCTCTATGGTTACCGAATCATACAGCCAGTTTTCCTCCACCAGGGGACAAAATAATGGGCAGGCTCTGGAATACACTAAAGCCTCCGGCTTGATTCTTCTTAAATATTCAGTATAGATTCCACTGTTTACTGTTCCCACAGTTCCAATTACACCAATTTTATTGTTCTTTGTAGTCTCTGCTGCAGCCCTGGCTCCCGGTTCGATTACATCAACGATAGGAATATTTGTCTCTGCTTTTAATGCCTCTAACGCAAATGCGCTGGCTGTATTACAGGCAATGACAATGGCTTTTACATTCTTTGTTTGTAGAAACTGAGAAATCTGCTTGGAAAATGTTATGATCGTCTCTTTTGATTTACTACCATATGGCACACGAGCTGTGTCTCCAAAATAGACAATGTTCTCATTTGGAAGCTGATTCATAATCTCTCTGGCAACAGTAAGGCCTCCTACACCTGAATCAAATACACCAATTGCATCTTCTCGCACTGCTGTCCCCTCCTTTGCTCTTATCGTTTCGTAGCCATTTCCAACAATTCATCGACTAATTCCGGAGTATCGATTCCTGCTGCTCTCCATAACATAGGATACATGCTGATACCTGTGAATCCCGGTAATGTGTTAATTTCATTGAATACCACTTCATTCGTATCCTTCTCCAGGAAGAAATCTACTCTGGAAAGCCCAAAACCGTCCACTGCTGTAAAGATATCCACTGCTGCCTTTCTAATTTTTTCCTCTACACCTTCTGGCAACTCTGGGGAGATTACGGTCTTTGATTCCGGATTGTTGTATTTTGCCTCATAGTCATAAAAGTCAGCTGCTGCCACAATCTCACCAACACCTGATGCCTTCACCTTGTCACTTCCAAGAACCGCACATTCAATCTCTCTTCCTATAATCGTTTCTTCCACTAAAATCTTACGGTCATGCTGCACTGCCAGCTCCAATGCTTTAACCAATCCATCTCTGTCCTTTGCCTTTGAAACTCCCTGTGACGATCCGGCATTGGATGGTTTTACAAATACAGGATAAGATAACTTTGCCTCTACTCTGGCTACGGTCTGTTCCATATCCTCTAAATCTTTCTTAAGAACTGCTACATATTTTGCCTGGCGAATATGCAAAGTATCTACAATAATCTTTGTATATAATTTGTCCATGGATACTGCCGATGCCAGCACGCCACATCCTACATATGGGATATGGGCCAATTCAAACAGTCCCTGAATGGTTCCATCTTCTCCATACAAACCATGAAGGGCCGGAAAGATCACATCGATCTTTTGACTGGAAACGTTGTCTCCGTCCATGAAAATAACACTTTGTTGTGCTGCATCAGGGGATACAATTGCGGTCACCTTACTGTCTCTCCATGCTCCGGAAGTAATATCTTCCACAGTATTTACTTTCAGCCAACGGCCTTCCTTTGTAATTCCAATCAGGGTTATGTTGTATTTATTGTTATCTATATTTTTTATAATTGTAGTTGCTGAGATACAAGAAACCTCATGTTCCGATGATTTTCCACCAAAAACTACGGCTACATTCTTTTTTTCCATCTTTATTCGATCCTTTCTTGTTACAGTGCAGAGGGTGCCATTCGTAAAATGCCAGAATAGTAACCGTTCAGCCGTGGGCTGTCCTGTTACGGCTCACAGCAAGCTTACGCATGCAAATTGCTGTGAGCCACACCTAATTTACACTTTCATACGTCCTTGCACAGCAATGTGTGCAAGGACTACCTAAACTGTTACCCAGAATATACAATATAGCCAATAATAAACATCTTGACTAGGCATTTTACCGAATATCATTGTAACCTCATTCCCACAAATAGTCAATAAAACTACCTTTTTTTCGAAAACATTTCTACCAGCTTAAATCGATACTCTACAACAAATTCTGGTTCCTCCTGACAAGTCATCTCTTCATATTCCTTTTCTGTTAATTTTTCGCCGATTTCCTGTTTCTTATTTTGATCTGCAATCACATAACTTTCCTGAATCGTACACAGGGTAGGATACATGACACACCACCAATTGTGCCCCTCTGCTTTTCCAATTTTCACTTGTAAGGCTTCATATATTCCGGCAGGAAATACCATTTCCCCGTAATTCTTTACTGGAAACTCTTCATATGTAAGTATTGCCTTTGCCCGATTTTCACTTCCCAACTGCTCCAAGGTTTTGTTTGCAACCTTCTCAATCTGCTCTTTTTTTTGTTCCAGACAGGCACGAGCCTCTTCTACATTGTCTACATCTATTAAGCAATTTTGCATATATGGCAATATGGAGTTTCTTACCTTTCGTTTTTCTTCCTGGTCTTCTTTGGAATCACTATTTGCCAATACATGAAACCGAATCACTTCTTTTGCCACATCTTTTTGCAAACAATCTACCTGTTGAACCTGAAACCAAATGGTAATCCCTAACAAAATAAGTACACACCCTATTTTTATACCTTTCATCATTTCCCTTTTCTCCTTTTTCTAAAAACATAATATATCTAATCGGTCAGCCAATCTTAAAACTTTTTCTGCGCTATTAAAAACCTTCCCTTTTCTTTCGAAGATATTCAGTCTTGAATTCCGAATATTTATAGATGTCATGATGCTGGGTTCAAAAGGTATGGTATTTGAACAGTAACAATTTATGGGTTGGAATTGGTTGCCCCTTTATTTTTAAAATGGTATAATGTATACAAAATACGTTTCTATATGAAACACTAAAAAAACGGAAAAAACTTTAAGGAGGGCATATATGGATACAATTACAAAGAAAGCATATGGCAAGTTAAATTTGGCTTTGGATACCATTGGAAAACGGGAAGATAGTTATCATTTGGTTCGAATGATCATGCAAACCGTAGATTTGTATGATGTATTAACCATTACAAAAACAAAGGAACCCACAATCAGTTTGACTACCAACAATGGCACATTACCTACAGATGAGAACAATCTTATTTATAAGGCTGCAAAATTGTTGATGGATGAGTTTAAATTAGAAGAAGGTGTTACCATCCATTTAGAAAAAAACATTCCTATTGCTGCAGGTATGGCTGGTGGAAGCACAGACTGTGCCGCAACTCTCACCGGTATGAACACCCTGTTTTCACTGGGTCTTTCCGAGGAAGAACTAATGAAGCGCGCCGTATCGATGGGCGCAGACATTCCTTATTGTATTATGGGTGGAACTGCCCTCTCTGAAGGAATTGGAGAAATCCTTACTCCACTACCGGATGTCCCTCCTTGTAAAGTATTGTTGATCAAACCAAATATTGATATTTCAACAAAATGGGTTTACACCACTTTAAAGTGGGATACACTAACCAAACACCCGGATATTGACGGCATGATAGATGCACTAAATAAAGGCTCGATCACCGGCGTTTCTAACACATTAGAAAATGTTTTGGAAACGGTCACCATTCCTGCACACCCGGTTATTCAGGATATCAAGGATAAAATGATTGAGCTTGGAGCAATCAATGCTATGATGAGCGGAAGCGGTCCAACCGTATTTGGTTTATTCCCAGACGAAGAAAAAGGGGAACAGGCATATGAGATTTGTAAGAATCTTTATCCTGCTTACCAGGTAGAATGGAGCGAATTTGTCTCTCGCAAACAAATCAAAGAAGCATAGAAGGAGGTTATTATGGAAAACAAAACAGAAATCGATTGGAGTCAGTTAAGTTTATCTATGGATGATTATCTCCCTCTCCGTGATGTAGTTTTTAATACACTACGCCAGGGAATTCTTCGCGGTCTTCTCCCACCAGGTCTTCGCCTGATGGAAATCCAGCTTGCAAATCAATTAGGCGTAAGCAGAACTCCAGTGCGTGAAGCGATTCGTATGCTAGAATTAGAAGGTTTGGTTAAGACGATCCCACGAAAAGGAGCCGAAGTAGCTGAAATCACCAAAAAAGATTTACACGATGTACTGGAAGTCCGTTGTTCCCTGGAAGAGCTTGCTGTGGAACTTTCCTGCAAATATATCACAGAGGAAGAGCTACAAAAGCTAAGAAAATCTCTGAAAAGCTTTCAGAAGCTAGTAGAAACCAGCGATGCCAGTGCCTTGGCAGAATGTGATGTTGCATTTCACGATATTATCATTCAGTCTACCCAGAACAACCGGCTCATCCAGTTATTAAACAACTTAAGAGAACAGATGTATCGCTACCGTTTAGAATATTTAAAAGACACCTCGGCTCATTCCCATCTGGTACAGGAACACCAGACCATTCTTTCCTGTATTGAAAAGCAGGATATCATAGGGGCAAAAAAAATGATTCGTGAACATATCAATCAGCAGTATGAGGATGTTATCCACAATTTAACGTCTCGCGAACAGGAATAAAGTGGAAAAGAGGACCTATCAGTATTCTCCTACTGATAAGTCCTCTCTTTTTATTCTATATTGATTAGAATACAGGTGTACTTATCATGCACACCTAATATCTTACTGCCGTTCGCAGTTATGTGAACGGTAACCATATCTTCCCATTAATATTTCACATCTTTCAATATATCACAGAAATCAAACGTTGCAAAATAGTCCTTTGGTGTCTCTGCACGACGGATCATCTCTACGCTTCCATCCTCTTTTAATAACAATTCTGCAGATTTCAATTTTCCATTGTAGTTATATCCCATGGCAAATCCATGTGCACCAGAATCATGAATTACTAAATAATCTCCCATATCAATCTTTGGCAGCATACGGTCTACTGCGAACTTATCATTATTCTCGCATAATGAACCAGTCACATCATACTTGTGATCACATGGCTGATCTTCCTTTCCAAGGACTGTAATATGATGATATGCACCATACATAGCAGGACGCATTAAGTTAACTGCACAGGCATCCACTCCGATGTACTCCTTGTAGATATGCTTTTCATGAATTGCCTTTGTTACCAGATGACCATAAGGTGCAAGTATAAATCTTCCAAGTTCTGTGAAAATAGCCACATCACCCATTCCTGCCGGTACTAACACTTCATCAAATGCCTTGTGTACTCCCTCACCGATTGCCATAATATCATTTGGCTCTTTGTCTGGTGTGTAAGGAATACCAACTCCTCCTGATAAGTTAATATACTTAATATCTGCTCCTGTCTTCTCTTTTAATTCCACTGCGAGCTCAAATAAGATTTTTGCCAAAGTTGGATAATACTCATTGCTTACTGTGTTACTTGCAAGAAATGAATGAATACCAAACTTCTTAGCTCCCATCTTTTGTAATCTAGTAAATGCATCTATCATCTGATCTTTTGTCAAACCGTATTTTGCATCTCCTGGGTTATCCATAATATCTGTTCCCAACGTAAATGTACCACCTGGATTATAACGACAGAAAATAGTCTCAGGAATACCTGCTGTTTTCTCCAAGAAATCCACATGTGTATAATCATCCAAGTTAATATATGCGTTTAGTTCCTTCGCTTTCACATATTCCTCTGCTGGTGTTACATTAGAAGAGAACATAATCTCGCCTTCGCCAAATCCCAACGCTTCTGACATCATTAACTCAGTCATAGAAGAACAATCGGTTCCGCAACCTTCTTCCTTTAAGATCTTAAGTAAAAATGGATTTGGAGTCGCCTTTACCGCAAAAAACTCCTTAAACCCTTTATTCCACGAAAATGCTTCCTTTAATTTTCTTGCATTCTCACGAATCCCCTTCTCATCATAAATATGAAATGGGGTAGGATATGTCTTTACAATTTCTTCAATCTGTTCTTTTGTTACAAAAGGCTTCTTTGTCATTGTATTCTCCTCTTTTCTTTATTAGTAGAATGTACTTTTCCAAACTCTGCTTTCAATGTGCATTTTCTACGACATTTTAATATAAATTACGACATCTGTCAAGCAACCACCACCTTGCCAAAAGTCGCTGAATATGCTATGCTAAGGTTCAACACAGTATTAGTATTTTTTATTGATAATTTGCTATCAATAACAACAGAAAGCACAAATCACTTTACATGAAAAGGACGGTATTTATGATAAAATTAGGAAAAACACAAACCCTCACAGTTGCAAGAAAGACAGATTTCGGTGTGTATTTATTTGATGACTATGGTTCACGGGAAGATCAGGTACTTTTGCCAAAATCACAGGTTCCTGCAACAATGGAAGTAGATGACGAAATCGATGTGTTTATCTACAAAGATTCGGAAGATCGAATCATTGCAACTACTACCATTCCTGCCCTGGAAATCGGACAGGTTGCCTCTTTAAAAGTAGTTCAGAACACTAAGATTGGTGCATTTTTGGACTGGGGACTTCAAAAAGATTTATTACTTCCATTTAAAGAACAGACAAAGACGGTAAAAGAAGGCGAAGAGATCTTGGTTGCATTATATATTGATAAGAGTAACCGCTTATGCGCAACTATGAAGATCTATGATTTCTTGGATACAGATGCTCCATATAAGAAAGACGATTATGTTTTTGGTACTGTTTATGAATTAAGTGACAATTTTGGTGTGTTCGTCGCCGTGGATAACAAATACTCTGCTTTGTTACCAAAACAAGAGGTATTTGAAACCTATACTCCAGGTGATCGTATCGAGGCCAGAGTTCGAGATGTTCGGAAAGATGGAAAACTGACTTTATCTGCCCGTGAAAAGACATTTATACAGATGGATCAGGATTCCCAATTTATTTATGAACGATTAACTTCTACTCACACCGGTATGTTACCATTTCATGACAAAACAGATTCTGAGATTATCAAACGAGAATTCCATATGAGCAAAAATGCTTTCAAACGTGCAATTGGCAGACTGATGAAGGAAGGTCGTATCCGCATTGAAAAAGATGGTATTTATCTCATTCGCAAATAAAATGATACCAACTCAACAATTCATAGACATCATTCTGAAAAAGCACCTTTTAACCTCAATATTGTAACATTTATATATAACAAAAAATCGAGCAAATCTGCTCGATTTTTATTTTTTATTTTCGACCTAACATTTCTAATGTAGCAAATAAAACATCTTTCTCTAACGGTTTTGGTAATAAAAATTTAAGCCCCATATTTTTCACTTCACTAAGCAAGTTCGCATCAAATAAAGAACTCAGCATAATAATTTTTACATCTGGATCTTCTTTCAAAAGAATCTCCGCAGTCTCCAAACCATCAATTCCTGGCATAATGATATCCAAAACTACTATATCCGGTTTCTTCTCACGAAACATGCTAATGCCTTCTTCCCCAGACTTAGCGCTTCCTATCACTTCGTACTCGCTACCTTCTACCATATCTTTTACCTGATGATATACAAATGGCGAATCGTCTACCACTAAAACAGTATGCTTCATCTTCTATTCTCCCCTTTGTTCTGTATTATTTCACCTTACCTAAATAATCTACATCTCATAACTCATACTTAATTCCATGTTCCCATATTCTGATGTAAAATACACTACAAAATCATTTGGATAAGAAATATCCTCCACCTGCTGCTGATCATCAACTATAGGCACCGTCAATCGAGACGACTGTCCTACTGCCTCATTTATCATGGTCAGCGCATGTCCCGAAAGTATATTCACATACTCACCAAGATACAAATCTCTAATCTCTGGTGTAGGCTCTCTTCCACCAAGCATCTTCTCTAACACTGCACTTTCAAAAGATTGCTCTAAACGAAAACACATTACAGAACGAAAGGCCCCCTTAGATTGTATTTGAATATACTGCGCAGGCTGAAACTTGATTTCCTCTGCACAATATTCCAGCGAAAATCCCACAACCTTCTTGGTCGCAGACACCAGGCTAACCACACATATATGAGGCACATCTAATTGCACATTCTCCATGGTTGTACCCGCCCCTTCTACACCTAAATTCCTAGTGACCGCCATCCAAAAACCGCATTCTTGCTTCTGCACTGCCCTTTTTCTTTGCCGGTGCTTTAGGCGCACTTGCCTTGTGGTATGCATTGCCTAATTTATTCCCAAGTGCTTTCTTACAAGTCTGACAAAAACGACCTGTTAAAATCATAGCACCGCAGTTCTCACATTCAAGACCAATATCTGATTGCTCTGAAAAGGCTAATTTCTCTTCTCTAATCCAGCGTTTGATCTGCTGAACAGTTACCTCATTTTCCTCGGCAACCTGATTGATGGATGCCCCAGGATTGTTATACACATATTCCTTCACCTGAAGATACACCTCTTCCTGCTTTTTGGTACAGGCAGGACACAAAGGTGCTCCTTCCATATAATTAAAAATCTTACCACATTCTTTACAGTTTCTTACTTCCATTGTAAAACCCCCATCCTTGTCTTTTTGTATATTAAAATCCGCTTCCTATACATAGAACGCCAAAATATACACTCTTTACTCCTGTCTTCTTTAATGTCTTGGCACACGCATTAATCGTACTCCCCGTAGTATATATATCGTCTATTATCATAACACGGTTTAGCATATTATTAGAATTAATATATTTTTTTGATATGGTAAACGCACCTTCCAAATTGTGTGCGCGCTGATGATCATCCAATTGCTTTTGGGCAATGGTCTTTTTCTTTCGTAATAATATATCCGAATACACGGGCACCCCTATTTTGCGCCCAATCCTTTCGGCTAACACTTCCGCCTGATTATATCCTCGCTGTATATAGCGAGTCCAATGTACCGGAATCGGTATAATCCCATCCAGTTCCAACATTCCCATATAGTCTGCATATTCTTTCACAAATTCCTGTGCATAGAAATCTGCATATTCTCTTCTTGCATGATACTTAAACTTAGCAATAGATGTGCGCATGGTATCGGAATAATGCCAAAGGGCAACTCCCTGTTCAAACCAGGTATTCTCCCGCTTTGAGCAGTCAAAACAATATTCCTGCTCCTCCGCTATGAGTTCCTTTCCACAACACTTGCATTTTGGTTCCCGAATAACCTCTGTCTTCGTATAGCACGAAGGACAGACCAACTGTCCTTTTGGCATAACAATCTCATGACACAAAGCACATCTTCTTGGATAGACCATATTTAAAATATATTCACTTAGTTGTCCCATACCCGTTGTTCTATTTCCTCACTAAAATAATTTGCTCGGGTAGATTCCCTTATCTACAAGCTGTTGCAAAGAATCCTTTACTACATACTTATCTTCCTGATATGTAACACCAAACCATTTATCCTTCGTATCTAATACCTTTACCTGTGCACTTCCTTCTTTAATGAGATCATCCACAATACCTGGCAATAGATATTCCGCTTTTAGTTCATTACCGGCAATTCCTGATAAGAAAGTGCTAAAACGCTGATCCAACTCATCAATAAAGTCTGCTGTAAATCCCCACATATTCATGGATGCAGGCTGATTCAAAGGAATCTTAAGTTCTTTACCATCACGGGTCGCCTTTGCCATGTCCGTATCTCCATCCCTGGCAATTTCAAATGTCTCATTTACATCAATCAAAATGCCATCATCTGAAACATCACAAATTCCTCTGGTTACTGTTCCATTCTCACTCAATGTATTTCCTAAACAGAATCCAGCCATACAGAAATTGTATTTCTTATCTGTAACCTCTGGATTCTGCAGATACTGATTCACCTTTACAAATGCTTCCTTACCATAATAGTCGTCTGCATTAATTACCACAAATGGTCCATCTACCACACCCTTACAAGATAATATGGCATGACCGGTTCCCCAAGGTTTTGTTCTTCCCTCTGGCACGGAAAAACCTTCTGGTAAATTCGCAATATCCTGGATCACATATTCCGTCTCAACCTTCTCTGAAATTCGATTTCCAATAACCTCTTTAAATTCCTTCTCTATATCTTTACGTATAATAAAAACTACTTTACGAAATCCAGCCTCGATTGCATCAAAAATAGAGTAATCCATGATAATTTCGCCACTTGGTCCAACTGGCTCTAACTGCTTGATCCCCCCAAAGCGACTACCTAATCCTGCGGCCATAATAACTAATGTGGTCTTACACATATGTTACGTCCTCCTTTTCTACGACTTATTCTTTGATTATAACAAATATTTCGCCTTTTTGCACTAAATTTCTTATATGAGATTATTACATTTCTTATTCTTTTATTACAATTTTGTTACATTTTTCAACAAAACAGAATGTACTAATATTAATTTTGACATGTATCTGCTTCTTTTTGTGCTATTTTTTCACAGAACATGCTTTGGCTACTATCCTGTTTTTATTTCATATCTCCTGGCCTTGCACCACTTACAGCATACTCAATTCCATTATACGCCGATTCAAAGAAGAACACCTCTTTTGTTCATTCACATTGGCAATCATATTCTCTACCATTCTGCCACTTCCAACGATGGTGACACACTTTTTTGCCCTTGTAACAGCCGTGTACAAAAGGTTTCGGTTAAATAACATTTTTGGCCCGGATAAGATTGGCATTACAACAGCAGGATACTCACTTCCCTGTGCCTTGTGAATGGTGATCGCATACGCATGCTCCAATTCATCCAAATTTGCAAATGCATATTCTACCATTTTTCCTTCCTCATACTCTACCGTTACAATTTCAGAAAACAAATTGATTTCCCGAATAATTCCACTATCTCCGTTAAACACACCAGTACCACTGTCCTGTACAATGCCATATTTACTTTTTATCTCCCATTCCAGTTGGTAATTATTCTTGATCTGCATTACCTTATCCCCTTCACGAAAGATCCTTTGCTGTACTTCTTTTTCTTTCTTTGAAGGTGATCTTGGATTCAGATACTCCTGTAAGATCACATTCAGGCGATCTACTCCCAATTCTCCTTTTCGCATAGGTGTCAACACCTGTATATCATACATTTCCGCATCTACATATTTAGGCATCTTATCCCTTACTAATTGAATGATCACACTAATAATATGATTCGCATCCTCTCTCTGCAGCACAAAGAAATCTCTACTTTGATTGTCCATTCGGATACTCTGACCATTATTAATCTTGTGTGCATTTACGATAATATCACTCTCTGCTGCCTGACGAAAAATTTTCGAAAGCTTCACCACAGAAAAACACTGTGTTTTAATGATATCCTTCAATACATTGCCCGGACCCACAGAAGGCAGCTGGTTCACATCTCCCACTAAGATCAAGCGAGTACCAACTGTAATTGCCTTAAGCAAGGAGTGCAGGATATGTATATCTACCATGGACATTTCGTCCACAATGACCACATCTGCCTCCAACGGATTCTCCTCATTTCTCTCAAACTGCAAATGTGTTCTCTCTTCATCTTCCCCAACATTGCCTGACAATTCCAACAAACGATGAATGGTCTGTGCTTCATATCCTGTAGTTTCTGACATTCTTTTTGCCGCTCTTCCTGTAGGTGCTGCTAACAGGATAGTTTGTTCTTCCTCTTCAAAAAAACGAATAATTGCATTTATGGTTGTTGTCTTTCCTGTACCCGGTCCTCCAGTCACAACCAGCAAACCATGTTTCGCTGCTTCATATACCGCTTTCTTCTGCATTTCCTCCAGTTCCATATTCATTTCTTTTTCCAGCTGTTCCATGCGAAGTTCAAACTCCCGCTCTGTATAGTCTGTCATAATATTTAAGTCCAAAAGCATTTTTGCACAGTTTAGCTCTGCATAATAGTAATAGGAACTATAAATACAATTGCCATCTTCTGTTTCTTTTATCACCAGCTGTCGGTCCATGACCATATCGGTCAAGTGATTGGATATTTCATCTGAATCGATCATAAGCAACTCAGCCGTCCTCTGATAAAGTATGTGTTCCGGCAAATAAGTATGCCCCTGTCCAGATGCTTCCTGCAGAATATGCAACATTCCTGCCTTTATTCGGTAATCGGAGTCTAAACCGATTCCCATTTTTCTTGCAATTTCATCGGCAATCCGAAAACCGACTCCCTGTATATCTTCTGCCAATTGATATGGATTTTGTCTCATAATCTCATATATGCGACTTCCATATTGTTTATAAATTTTCACTGCCAGATTCAAGGATATTCCATATTGTTGCAAAAATAACATGGCACTACGCAATTCTCTCTTTTCTTCAAATTGTACTGCAATCTCCCTTGCCAATCTCTCACTAATTCCCTTTACTTCTACCAGTCTCTCTGGTTCGTCCTCTATTACCCGAAAGGTCTCACCCTTAAATCTTCTCACCATTCGCGCAGCCAATGCTGTACCAACACCTTTTATTGCTCCCGAGCCTAAATAACGCTCCATAGAAAATACATCCGTAGGCTCTTCTGCTTTGTAGGTATCTACTTTAAATTGTTCTCCATACACTGCATGTGCTACAAACACTCCCGTAAGTTTTAAATACTCCCCCTCATTCACAAAAGAAAAGGTTCCAACACAGGTAATCTCATCCTCTTCACCAGACAGACTTAATACAGTATATCCATTTTCCTCATTTCGAAATACTATTTTTTCTACATATCCTTCTATTGTTTCCTGCTCTGCGTTCAACATTTATCCTTTCCAGCCCTTCTTATCAGAAAGCCTTTTGTTTTTCCGTTCTTATTCACATGTAGAATATGTTAACACTTCTCATTCCAGTTTGCAACACATGTATCCCTAAATACAAAAGGCAGAACATTCCCTATCGCATTCATTCCACAATAGTTCTGTATTCCACCTTAATAAATGTTTCTCTTTATAACCCATTTCTCTTCATAGAATCGTACAACATCTGCGCAATCCCTAAATTTCCCTGTTCTGTTATTGTATCAGAGTATTCTTGTAACAAAGTATCTCCAAAATATTGAATATATTGATTCTCCTCATCCTCTGACCGAACCATCTTTTTTGCTTCTTTCATAACCTGCTCCACAAAATAGGATTCGAAACTTTTGCATACATCCATCAATTCCTCATCTGTAGAATTTTGTAAATTCTCTGTATTCAAAGCAGAACTCAACGCTTGCGCAGTTGTATCATTCGAAACTGTATTTGTTTGTCCATATCCAAATACAGAATTCACATCATATCCGGATATTCCTAAAATTGAACTCATCTATACCCTCCATTATCCTCGCAGATTATTAGCCTGCTGTAACATCTCATCTGAAGCATTGATTGCCTTAGAATTCATCTCGTAGGCCCTCTGTGCAATGATCAGATTCACCATCTCATCCGCTGCCGAAACATTAGAAGCCTCCAAATATCCCTGTTGTAATCTACTCTTTGTCAAATCTGCATCTGTCATTTCCATTCTAGGAGTTCCTGATGCTGCTGACTCCTTAAACACACTCTCAGAAGCTTTTGTAAGACCTGCAGGATTATTAAACTGAACCAAACCAATCTGGATCCCCATCTTCTGATAGTTATTATTCTCATCCGGATACATTAAGTTTCCTGCCATATCAATCTGTAACAAAGAGGAGTTATAGTTACTTGGAATCGTCACTTTATCTCCATTCACATCTAATACAGGATAACCAGATGCATTTGCCAGTGTAATCCCATCTGTATCCACTGCCATCTGCAACGCACCATTTCTGGTATAACCAACGCTTCCATCTGTTAAGCGAACTTGGAAGAAACCATCTCCCTCAATGGCAAAATCAAAGTCTCCTCCAGTATCCTGCAATGTTCCCTGTGTAAACTGAGATGTAATCGCACTATTTTTCACGCCCAATCCTACCTGTGCAGGAATAGGCTTCACATCTCCTTCACTGTCATATGTTGTCTTCTGAATGGTCTGATATAATAATGATTGAAACTCTGCTCGTTCTGTCTTATATCCTGTTGTGTTGATATTGGCCAGGTTATTTGAAATGGTATCAACATTGGTCTGCTGTGATTTCATTCCTGACGCCGCTGTCCATAGGGATCTTAACATAATCCTTCCTCCTTTGTTGCTCTATTCTTCCACTTACGATACTCTACCTACTGAATTACAAGAATCTTCTAACATAGAATCCACCGTTTGCATAATCTTCTGTCCCGCTTCATATGCTCTTGTTACTGTAATCATATCTACCATCTCAGATACAACATTTACATTGGATTGCTCTGTGTATCCCTGATCAATCCTTCCTGTAGCAGAAATCACTGTGGCCCCATCTACCGTCTGGTACATATTGTCACCATATTTTTCAATATAATCGTAATCCTCAAAATCTGCCAATGCTATGGTGTCAACATAAGCATCATCTGCATAAATTGCACCTGATTTATCCACTGTAATGGTAGCATCTACAGGTACCTGAACATCTCCATTGGTTCCCTGCAGATGATTTCCATTTGCATCTACTACATATCCATCCTGAGTCATCTTAAAACAACCGTTCCTTGTATATCTAGTCGTACTATCTCCTGATGTGTTTGGACATCGCATTGTAAAAAAACCATTGCCATCAATAGCAAAATCAAATGTGTTTCCCGTCTCCACATAAGACCCCTGACCATAATCCGTATAAACTTCGCCAACCTTTACACCCAAAGACATAGAACCAATTGCCTGATTCTGATATCCCACTGAATTATCACGTATTTTAATGGTCAACATCTCATCAAAAGCCTGATTCGCCACTCTCTCTGTCTTGTAGCCAACAGTGTCTGCATTAGCAAGGTTATTAGAAATCACATCTAATCGTTTCTGTTCATTCACCATACCTGTATATGCAGTATATAGACCTCTTACCATACCTCTTCCTCACTTTCATTCATGGAAACGTACACCCTGTAACTATTCACAATTCTATATAGCCACACTCTAATATATATATCGTAACCTTTTCTAAATTATTAATTCTTTTTTCTAAATTATCCTTTTTTATTTCATAATTCCCAACAATTATACAACATTCCTAAAATTTTCTCAAGTACTTTTGTTTTTGTGAATTTTGCACTGTTTTCAGCCTAAGCAAAGACCGCCAGGTCAAGGCGAAGGCTAGAAAACTGGCATGCAAGGCTTTCCCAAGAAAACAAGTCAAAGACGACGTTTGATTGGGTGAAAGCTACTGCGCACTATTTTCAGTCTAAGCAAAGACCGATAGATCAAAGCAAAGTCTAGAAAACTGGCATGCAAGGCTTTCCCAAGAAAACGAGTCAAAAACGATATTTGATTTACGCGAGTAACGAGCCAAAGTCCACGCCCTAAAGGACTAGCTTCGCTTCGCTAGCGTGAGACCTTGGCGACTACCGCGATAACTTGAGAAACTCGTAAAGCGAGTTTCTCATAGTCGGATGAAAGCTACTGCACATAAGAGACGAAGTTTTCTATAAAGAAAAAGGCAATCTACAGATACCTGCAAATTGCCTTCTTTTATAATAACTATCTTTCTCTTTTTCGGAAGAACAACTCTCTTCCTGTAATCAATACTGCTCCTGCAGAAATCACTACACTCATTAACCAGAAGAACAAGTTTGTCTGATCTCCTGTCTTAGGTGGTGCAGCTGGCATCTCCGGCTCAACTGGTTTTATTGGCACTTTTGTAGCCTTTACTTTCTCATTCGGTACATCCGCTTCTATAATCGGCACCTCTGTTGGGGCCACCGTCGGTGCTACTGTTGGCTCCGCTGTTGGGGCCACTGTTGGTTCTGCTGTTGGAATAGCAGATGGCACTGCTGTTGGTTCTACCGTTGGTGCTACAGTCGGCTCCGCTGTTGGGGCTTCCTTATCTACAATAATAATCGGCGCTTTTGTTGGGGCCATTGTTGGAGCTACTGTTGGGGCCACTGTTGGAATCAATGTTGGTTCTGGTGTCACTTCTTCTACCGGCTCCGGTGTTGGCTCTTTCGTCGGCTCAGCTGTCGGCTCTTTCGTTGGCTCCGGTGTTGGCTCTTTCGTTGGCTCAGCTGTGATTGCTGGCTCAGTAGCCGCTGCCGGTTTTTTTGGCACCTCTGTCGGCTCTACCGTTGGCTCTACTGTTGGTTCTACCGTTGGCTCTGGTGTTGCAATTTTTGCATTTACAAATGTAAAGTAATTTGCGCCATACTCCTTTGAGATTGTACCACTTGCAACTTGTTTCTGGTAATCCTCGCCATGTTTTGCAACAGAAACCAATTCATAGTTTTCGTCTTCCTGTAATTCTGTCACTTTATATTTTGTCTGTACAGGAATACCACTAATTGTAGCAGCTTCGTGTGCTTTTAATGTAATAATTCCATCGTCCGTGCTCTTTGTCTTACCTGTTCCATCTGAATAGGTCACATAATAGTCACCCTTATAGGCTTTTTCATCAGAACTTCCACCAAACACTTCACTGAATGTCACCTTAAACTGGAACTTCTCATCATCATAGTCCTTATCATCGGAAAGATCCTTACAGACTACCAAATCTCCAACTAAAACATCATTGTGATAGTTTGCAATTAAATTAGTAGTGCCTGTATCACTTAAATTTTCAAACAGGAACTGACCTTCTTTTGCAGCACGATCATCTGATACCACATAATCATCTCTATCTTCACTGTTGCTGATCTGCCCACTCCGGTCATTCAAATCCCATTTTGTATCATACAGCTGGTCTAACACTCGGTTTTCATTGGTAAGTCCAGTTTCTGTAATATCCATGTTGTCGCCAGTTGTAAACTGATCCGTATATGTAGTACTCTCTCCATCTTTCAATAATGGCAAGTCAGACTTCTCGTCATCTGTATCATTGACCTCATAACTAAAAATATCTTTGTCTGTTTGTTTCTTAGTGTCTGCCTTAAATGCTTCGTTTACACGATCCATTGTAATTTCATTTGTTACTACCAAACTGTTTGGCTTAGGAAGGTTAAAATTCACCTTCATATTTGACTCAATCTTACCTCTCTCCATATAGAACATGGTCAAAGTATGAGATTTTTTCGTGTCTTTCAATGACTGTACTAATGTAGCTGGGAACTCTGTCTTCACATCAGTCTTAATTCCCTCATCTGATACATAAAATGTATTTCTGGCTGCAAATGCAACACTATTATCCTTCACACCGCTTACAGTCGCATACTGCTCGCTAAAGTTAATCTTTCCTGTTACTTCTCCATGAGCTCCACCGATATCCAAGACTAACTGTCCATCAATGTATACCCAAACATCGTCATCACCCGAAAAGTTGAACACAATATCCTGTCCATTGATCTTACCATCACTGGTCATATTGAATGGAATCTCTAACTTCAATCCAAAACCATAATTCAAGCTGGTAGAATCACTCTCTGCTGCTGTATTAAATGGGAAAAATCCGGGTTTTGTTCCATCCCCATCATCACGTTTCTGATCCAATACCTGCACTTTACTATTATATGTAGAATTGTATCCAAGATACTCTAACTGCCCATTGTCCTTCAAATGTACGGTATCATGCTTGCTGTCAAACTCATAAGTTTTCACTCCGTTCTTTTCTACTGTACGGAATGGGAATGCAACGTTCTCTGTTACACTACCAAGTGCAAGCTTTGAATTTTCGTGTGTTGTTCCGGTAAGAAATTCCTTATAAAAATATGGCAAGATCTCCTGTCCATTGGACTGTGTGATATTTCCATTGGCATCTAAAGTATCATCTACAAGTCCCTGTGTTGCTGCATTCACAGATGCGTGTAATCCCAATGAACCTCCACCTTTCTGTGAAGAGTTTGCTGCTAACCAGAAATTCTTTCCGATGTTACTTGCACTGTCATTCTTATAATAGAACCCACCATTCACATTGCTATTCTGATCTCCAAAAAACAATCCACAATATAATGGATAACGGTTTGATGCAGATGCTTTTCCATAATCATAAGCATTTAACAACACAGTGTTAAATTTTACAAATGAATTATCAGTTGCTCTGTCACTGGTTCCATACTTTCCATCATCAATTTTCCCAGGCTTTGTTCCATTTGCCCCTCTGACCTGGCTATCCGAATAGTAATCATAAAAAGTAGATTTAACGGTAAACATCTCTTCGTTGGTATCCGGATTGATCACCTTCACCAAATCTAATTTACTTACCCCATCCGCCTGAGCTGTACTGTCTGTTGCTATTGCCATGCCAACGCCACTAATTGACGTAACAAACAAAGCAATGGACAATACAAATGCCAAAATCTTCATTGGCGATTTTGTAACATTGATTGATATTCTTTTCATAACTCATCCTCCTTATCCTCTCTCTCTATACTTTCCATCCTCAATAACCACTTTTAGAATACCATATTTTCACAATTGCTTCAAGTTTCATACAAACGCCAGTACCACGCAGGCAGCATTTTCGTTATTTTGTACAACAAAGTTTACTTGTAAAATTTCACTCAAAAAAAATGCACAAAAAAAACTTTATTTTTTTTATTTATTTTACTTATTTTGTATTAAGTGCACAAAAAAGTTTTTTTAGTCCAAATTATTCATTATGGTTTCTGCCTTTTCCATTTTATTCCATTCCTCATATACTTATTTTTTCCTTTTCATACATTCATATTCATGAGATGTAATCTAAATTTCACCAGTTTTTTCACCTACAAACATAATTTATTATTCCTTATCTCTTTCTACGGTTTCTCATCCCCAATTACATCATAAATAAGTTCTGCTAAATATTTCATCGTATTTTTTGCTTCTTCTATACTGTTGTTTTGATTTCCTAATTCTATAAGCAAGGATCGTTTCCTTAAGTGGAGATTATAGCGATAGGCTTTCAAATAATTTTTCACTGTAAGATTAGGATATTTATTCAATGCCGCCATTTTTAAACGAAGGCCAAAAGCCAGGTTATCCTGAAGATAAGGATTCTTCAAATATGTAATATCTCCATTTTTATTTCTGCTAAGCCCATTAAAAATCATAAACTGTGCCACCTGTTCTCCATTGATTTCTGTTACCTTTCGTTCTTTTGTATTTCCTCCATCTCTATGCAAATCGATCAATATCTGAAGAGACGGTTTTTTCCGCAACTGTTGTTCTACTCCACTCAAGGATTTCATATAGGCTTTATTTCGATCTAATTTCCCATTAATTACGTCATACCGTGTTTTATCATGCATAGTCTCATATCCTAATTTCTCCAATTCTCTTGCCAACTCTTCCCCAACTTCCACAATAGAATACTCCTCTTTTTCTCCTTCTACAAAATACTCTGATCCGCCATGGGTATGATAGATTAAAATTTGTGGTTTGTCCTCCTGCTTCAAATAAAAGTCTTTTTCTAATAAGTGGTCCACTTGAAACAAATCACGATCAATACTTGTAGAAGAGTCTATAATATAAAAATTATCCAATAAAAAGTCCAAATCCTTTCCTTTTTCCAGATTTTCCACGAGAGTATTTTTCTTTTCTTTCTGGTTTTGTAATACACTCCATTCCTCTCTTTGTTCTAATTGTCCTTCTTCATACTGGATAAAATTTGCACTTTGTTTTTCCTTTCTGTTTTCTTTTATGGCAAGCTTTTCTAAATTTTCTTTTGAAGAATTCTTTTTTTCTGAAGCTTTCCATTTCCACTCTTTTATATAATTCCCTTTTGCAGACAGGCTATCTAAAAAAACACAATATCCGATTTCTCTTCCTATATTTTTCTCTTTTCCCATCCTATATAAGGTGTCCCCCATGTTACTTGTCCAAAAGCATGACAAAAGCAACAGGATCCCCAAGATATATTTTTTCTTTTTTCTCATATTGCCCTCCCCGCTTTCCCTTTCATTATCTTATGGCAGTTAGGAACAATTTAGTACCAATTTTCCACCTTGTAATTTTTCATATTCTGCGCTTTTCAATTACTATTTATCTTTCCCTGTATTTATACCATATTCATTCAATACCTTTGCAAGAAGACTACTCATATTTTTTATTTGCTGGTCCACCTCCTTATCTGTCATAAACATGTTTTCCATATCTTCCAAGCGAAAGTTATGAAATTGTTCCATAAACTGTTTCTCCTTTTCATTCCCTCCCTGGAACAAATCTTCAATCGCCTCCTCTAGAATAGTTCGGGAATCTACCACTGTAGGTACCCCCATAGCAATTACCGGGATCCCCAGCGTCTCTTTATCAATCGAACATCTTCGATTTCCCACTCCTGCACCTGGCGAAATTCCCGAATCTGTAATCTGTACTGTTCGAAACAATCTTTTTACACTTCTCGTTGCCAAAGCATCAATGGTAATCACCGTCTCCGGTTTTGTTTGTTCAATGATCCCCTGTATGATTTCCACCATTTCCATTCCAGTTTGGGCCATAACCCCCGGAGCAATGGCCTCAACATTTGTCTGATACCCCCATCTTTTCACCACATCCCCAAATTCTCGGAACAAATGTCTGGTCACTTCAATCTGATCAATGGTGAGTGGCCCAAGTGCATCCGGTGTTATTTCACGATTTCCTAAGCCTACTACCAAAATCTTTTTTTGCTTCTGCCCTCCTGCCAACTTTTCCAATTCCTGTACAATTCTTTTCTGTGTTCCTTTGTTTAGAAAGGAATTTTTCTCATTCCCTTCTATCGTAATATAGGTACCCTTCTTTTTTCCCAATTGTCTTCCTGCTGCTTCTGTCTCAATTTGAACTCTGGATATTTTTATTCCGTTCATCGGGTCTTCCTTTTGTTCAAACAAAACATCTTTCAATTCCCCTTTTTCCTTCATGCATTCTTTTGCTTCCAACGCCAAGTCTGTTCGTTTCACTTCTGCCACAACCTCTCATTTTACTGAATTATATCAATCCATACTTTATTCTTTCACAAACAACCTCTCTCTATTCATATACAAGTCAAACACAGTAACAATACATTCGCAGACCAACCCTTTCATAAAAAAGCAACTCTTAAGTAAATGACGTTGCACCTAAACAGTGACACGGGAATACCATTTACCTAATCCCAAATCAAATTTTTACTTGACAGATACATGATTTTATACTAAAATTAGATAGTCTGTTTTAGTAGTCGTCCGTGTCCGGCCTATTAACAGCACATAAGAAAAATTGTTTAAATTTATATGGAGGTGTAAGAAATTGGCTAACATCAAATCTGCAAAGAAGAGAATTAAAGTAATCCAGACAAAGACAGAAAGAAACAAAGCAATCAGATCAAAGGTTAAGACTGCTATTAAAAAAGTAAATGCTGCAATCGATGCTAACGATAAGGAAGCTGCAGTAGCTGCTTTACAGGCTGCAACAATCGAGATCGACAAAGCTTGCTCAAAAGGTGTATTCCATAAGAAGAATGCTTCTAGAAAAGTATCTCGCTTATCACTTGCTGTTAACAAGCTTGCTTAATTATAAACATATAATTGTGATACAATTGTAAATACAAAAGAACGTCGGGTGTGGGCGTTCTTTTTTCGTATATAGTGATACCTCTGGTTTGTATAAAAAAAGCCCCTACTGTCTTTACGGCAATAGAGGCATTTTTGCTTTTTTCGTTCACAACTATTCTATGAATGTGGTTTATACATTTCCAAACTCACTTAACTCTAATCCTTCGTTACGGTCTAATACCGTATTCACACTCCATGGATGCGCAAATATCAACAATGGATTTCCCTTCAAGTCCTTAATCTTCTTTGTATCAGATGTAACGCTTAATCCAGCTACATCAATTTCTTTATTTACAATCCAGCGAATATGCTCATATGGCAATGTTTCCATACGGATTTCAACATTGTATTCATTCTCCAAACGATACTTTAACACATCAAACTGAAGGACGCCAACCACACCTACAATAATTTCCTCCATTCCAGTGTTAAACTCCTGGAAAATCTGTATTGCACCCTCTTGTGCAATCTGTTCAATACCCTTTATGAACTGTTTTCGCTTCATAGTATCTACCTGACGAACCTTTGCGAAGTGCTCAGGAGCAAAAGTAGGTATCCCCTCATACTGGATCTTAGATCCATTTTTGCACAAAGTATCCCCTATAGAAAAAATACCCGGATCAAACACACCAATAATGTCGCCAGCATATGCTTCCTCCACATGCTTTCTCTCCTGAGCCATCATTTGCTGCGGCTGTGAAAGGCGAACTTTTTTCCCACCTTGGGTGTGATAAACTTCCATTCCTGCTTCAAACTTTCCAGAACAAATACGCATAAAAGCAATACGGTCTCTATGTGCCTTATTCATGTTTGCCTGAATTTTAAATACAAACGCAGAGAAGTCATCACTAAACGGACTTACTTCTCCTTCCAGAGTTTTTCTAGGCAACGGAGATGTAGTCATATCCAGAAAATGTTCCAAAAATGTCTGCACACCAAAGTTTGTCAATGCAGAACCAAAAAAAACCGGTGACAATTTACCGTGACTCACTTTTTCCATATCCAATTCATCGCTTGCCCCATCCAGCAACTCAATCTCCTCAATTAAATTTTCGTGATTGACGCTTCCAATCAGCTCATCCACACTAGGATCCCCCAAAGCCACCTCTACGGTCTCAACTTCTTTCTGCCCATTATTGGCAGCTGTAAATCTGGCAATTTTCTTAGTCTGTCGGTCATACACACCTTTGAAATTCTTTCCCGAACCAATTGGCCAATTTATAGGACAAGTACGAATCCCAAGCACTGTCTCGATCTCATCAATTAACTCAAATGGATCATTTGCTTCGCGATCCATTTTATTAATGAACGTAAAAATTGGAATTCCTCTCATGACACAAACCTTAAACAATTTAATTGTCTGAGCCTCAACACCCTTGGATCCATCGATAACCATAACCGCTGAATCAGCTGCCATTAATGTACGATATGTATCTTCCGAGAAATCCTGATGTCCAGGTGTATCCAAAATATTAATACAGTATCCATCATAATTGAACTGAAGCACTGATGAGGTAACTGAAATTCCTCTTTCTTTTTCAATTTCCATCCAATCGGAAACCGCATGCTTCGCTGTCTTTCTTCCCTTAACCGAACCAGCTAGATTGATCGCTCCTCCGTACAACAAAAACTTTTCTGTCAAAGTCGTCTTTCCCGCATCAGGATGGGAAATAATCGCAAAGGTTCTTCTTTTTTCAATTTCCTGTTTCATGTCTGCCATATGAACATCCTCCTAATATCTTATTCAATCTACAACTATCTTTCATTATGAAACATATGCCACCTGATCTTGCATCACATACCTTTCATTGTTCGTTACAGTTCACCAATATGTGTACGGTAACCAATGTTCTGTATATTTATGTTCCCCAAACAACATTTTTCTCTATTCGTTACAGTTCACAAGTATGTGAACTGTAACCTCTATTCTTTCAGAAACATAGATATACAGAACTAGAATCTTTCAATCAGAGACTACATGAACTGTCACGCGTTCGAATACTCTATACATAGAAATACGGACATCATGTTTTCATGATGCCCGAATCTCATCTACTTATTCTATCAAGCACGTAGCTTTTAGATTATCTTTTCTTATTTTAAGTCAGCTGCTGTGATTCTCTTAAGCTTGATCATATCTGCTGGAGCACCTTCCTGTAATGAACCACCAGCTACGATAACAACTAAGTCACCTTCTGCTAATCTCTCTGTCTCTACTGCCTTCTCTACAGCATATGAGAATAACTTATCTGCTGAATCAACTTCTTCAGACTTAACAGGAACAACACCCCATGCTAAGTTCAGCTGTCTAGCCGCTCTCTCATCAACTGTTGCAGCGATGATTGGGCATGCTGGACGATAGCTAGATAATGCCCAAGCAGTCTTTCCTGATCTTGTTAATACGATGATTGCCTTAGCATCTAAGCTATGTGCAGCTCCGATTGCAGCATTACAAATAGCATTTGTAGAATCATTCTCAAGCTGCAACTGATGCTGATGGAACCATTCCTTATAATCAATTGACTTTTCTGTACTCTCAGCGATCTCTGCCATTGTCTTAACAGCTGTTGCAGAGTAATCACCGTTTGCTGTCTCACCAGACAACATTGTACAACATGTATTATCATAAATTGCGTTAGCAACGTCAGATACCTCAGCTCTTGTAGGACGTGGATTGCTTGTCATAGTCTCTAACATCTGAGTAGCTGTTACAACTAATTTACCTTTTCTGTAACATTTATCGATGATCATCTTCTGGTAAGATGGTAATAAGTGATAAGGAACCTCAACACCCAAATCACCTCTGGCAACCATGATACCATCAGAAAGCTCCATAATCTCATCTAAGTTATCGATACCTTCCATGTTCTCAATCTTAGAGATAATCTTAACATCTTTTCCACCATTCTCGTCTAAGATTGTACGGATAGCTGTAACATCTTCTGGCTTTCTAACGAAAGAAGCAGCAACAAAATCAATTCCCTGAGAAACACCAAAAATGATATCGCTCTTATCTTTCTCTGTTAAGTATGGTAAACGAATAGAAACATTTGGCACATTTACACTCTTCTTATCAGAAATCTTTGCTGTATTCTGTACTTTACATACTACATCAGAACCCTTAACTTCAATAACATCTAAGCCAACCTTACCATCATCGATCAAGATAAGATTACCTGGCTTAACATCATTTGCAAGACCATCATAAGAAATGCAAACAAAATCCTTTGTTCCCTCTTCATCTCCAGCCTTAAATGTAAATGTCTGACCCTTCTCTAATGTAACAGAACCATCTTTGAAAGTCTTTAAACGGATCTCTGGTCCCTTTGTATCCAAAAGGAATGGAATATTTAATCCTGTCTCTTCACGAAGTCTCTTAAGCTTATCCATACGGCCCTTATGCTCTTCATGATCTCCATGAGAGAAGTTTGTTCTCATGCAGTTCATTCCGTTTAACATCATTTGTTTCATCACTTCATCATCATGATCAAGAGATGGTCCAGCTGTACATATCATCTTTGTTTTTCTCATGTTTTTATTACCTCTTCCTTATTCTATTTTATTTAGTAACCATAGATAACCGTAACACCTTTCGATGCCACCACGTATATAACAAAAGAAGTATCTTCCCCTGCCACACACTACTACATTATATAATATTATTCAAAAATCCACAATACAGAATTGACTATCCGATGTTCCAATACTTTCATCGAAATTCATGTTTTTTTCGTCAATATGCAAAAATGTTACAGTGATACTTGCATTTCTCTTTTTTATTAGTTTTCGTGTGAATGCATTTTTTATACATGAATTTTTCTTTTACATTTCATATAATTGCATATTTTTTCCATTTCCATTCTGGCGGTTCGTAACGGTTCAGGATCATCCCTATACATTAGAACTCATCGCTCTTGGACAAGACAACGCGAACAGAGACGGATGTGAGCTACTGCTCCTGTGCTACACACTAAGAGTACTCATGAATAAAAAAGCACGAAAAGAAAAAATGTTATACATCTGACCTTCTGAAACTCTAACATCTCAGAACCGTCTGACGTATAACATCTTTCCTTCATAATTATATGAGGGGTATTAGGGGTTATAGGGTCTAAGGGGGGACACAATGAATGAGCATTTGCGATTTGAAAGGAGGGGGTCATTTCAAAACCGCGCTCACTCATTTCCTATGGCTTAATAATATCACACTTTTTTAACAGTGTCAAACACTTTTTTAAATTTTTTTTAATTTTTTTGTAACAATTTATTTTGACTATGCCCACAATCCTATCATTGTTGGATTATAGCGGGTTCTGAATAGTTACATTGAATCTTATAAAAATTGAATGATAACCCCTATCACTCCTGCTAATATTGGTATTATCACCATTGCAATCATTCCAGCTAAAAGGCTTTTATTGTGTTTTTCTATCAACTCATTTTCATGTTCTTTCACATATCTTTTTAAATTCAAAAAGATAATTACATCAATAATAACCAACACAATACTTATTACACACAATACAGATTTTATCATCACACACCTCCATATTCTTCAATTCGACCTATCCTTAAAAACAAGAAAACTCACTTTTCGCTTCCCAAGGATTTTTCGATTTATAGTCAAAACCAATAACATCACTTCTAGCAAAGAGAGACTGATAATCCTTCGCTTTCTCCGCACTACCTCCCTTGCCATGTACATATATTACTAACTGTCTCATCAATAATCTATTTCTTCGCTACAATTAGATAACGATGAATAGTACCTTCAATATATCCCTCACCTTCAATTATCTTTTGCATATTTATTAAGTGTTCAAAACATCTATCAACTGAAAATTCAGGAAATTCCCATTCAATAATATGTGCAAACCACACAAACGCACCAACATCATAAAATTTAATTGGACGATAGACTTCCGCTTCCTCAAGAATATAAAATCCGGCATCTTCAAATACTTTTTTCTGCTCTTTCAAATTTAAGTGCGGAAATGGTTTCTGGGTATTTGGAAGTACCATTTCAACCAAATCTCTATCATTATCTCCTCCAACTTGCTCAGTTATAAATACTCCACCTTTTTTTAACAAGCGATATAATTCTTTCGCATTAAAATCTCCATGCCTATTTATAATCAGGTCAAAACTCTCATTTCCAAATGGAATATTTGCTGAGTTATCGCATGCTTTAAAATCAATCCCAAGTGGCAACAATATCTCTTTGCACAATTCCACATTGGGTTGATAACCTTCTGTCGCTGCGGTTCTATGAAATGGATGCTTCAAAGATAATAGAAATTCTCCACCTCCAGTATCATAATCCAGGATATTCATATCATCATTCAAATACCACTTGATTATCTTGCCATAGTCCCATGGCAAATCCCTCTCTTCTTCATACCTTCCATGAATGTGCGAAAAATCCCATCCATGAATATGTGCAACATTTTCTTCTTTTTTCCAAATTGATTTTAATTCTGTTTTTTTCATTTAAACTGCTTCCTTTCCATATTCTCTTTTATAAGGTAAAGGTTCGGTGCAGTCCCTGACAACATAAGTTTTGACTTTCTATTAACCTCGATACAATCTGCTGTCAGTTTTAAAACTGCACCGAGTAGCTAATTCGTTTTATCATCTCTAACCTCCGCAAATTCTTAATTGTAAAGTTAATTGTATCACACCGAAGATGAAAACAAAGGAATTTATCTTTTAACTTTGATTTATATGTTATCTCTCGCCCTGTTTCCTCACTTATATATGTCTTTTGATTGCAAACTTTGAGATTTAGTTCAATGGATTTCATAAAGTTTTCAACATCAACAAGCATAATTTTTTCAAACTCTGCGGTGTCTAAATTTCTGCTACCTAAATAGAGGTACTTTCCCTTGGTGACTGTAATCATTTCTTCCTTTCTTCTACTCCACTAAAAATGTTTCCTCTGTCAAATAGTACAAAGAATGTATGACTATG
>JBGVLO010000190.1:0-3687 GCA_045124315.1 Lachnospiraceae bacterium | reverse complement strand
GTAATTTCCAGGCCTCATCATAATCGAGAGTACAGTCGGTGTACGGGTATTCTTTTTTTAATCTATTGATTACTTCTATTGCTAATTGTTTTTTTGTCATGGCTATATGGACCTTCTTACAGATTATATTTTGTGATTCTGTATTTTTGTGATTTTATATTTTAGTGATTTTATATTTTAGTAATTCTATCTTTTGGTAATATTATAAAGCGAGGCTGTTAATAGAATTTTGTGATTTCTTCTATTTCCTTACGTGGTGGCGTGGCTGGATCAGATACTCTTTTACCTATTGCTATTACAGCGACAATTTCCTGGTTTGCTGGTACATCAAGAAGCTTTCTTATTTCATCACTGTTTCGTATTCCCATAATTAATGTGTCGTATCCAAGCTCACGGGCTTTCAGAATAAGCTGTGCATTCTGAAGACCTAAATCATATGCTCCCCATTCATTACCAAGCTCGTTTTCAGGAGTACCTTCATTAGTAAATCCAGAGCAGTTTTTCTCAAATGCTGTGACAATAAGTGTCGGTGCGTTTGTGCACTTTTGTCTGTTTCCTTCTGGGAGTGCCTTTACAAGAAAATCATTTCTAACTTCATCAGAGGTGATAATGTAGTATCTTCCAGTCTGAGAGTTTTTCCATGTAGGTGCCTGCTGGGCACAACGTATTATTTCTTCAATTTCCTGTCGTGTGATGCTTACATTTTCTTTAAAAGAGCGGATACTTCTTCTTGAAGCGATTAATTCTGAATATTCCATGTCTTTTTCCTCCGAATCTATAGTGTTGATTTCCTGTTAGTGCAAATACATGTTACCTATATGCTGCATGTTGCGAGTTAAGTATATCACAATGCTGTTCGCAAGACAAATTTGAAAAAAGTACTTGCAAACAACCGGTTGCGCAGTTATTATATAGGTATCACTATTGTATTATGAATCGCATATGAATATGCGAAGGAGGGGGAAATGAAGAAAAGATTAATTAGCGTAGTACTTGTATTATCTATGGCAATAGCTACATTTGCAGGGTGTGGCAAAAAGGCATATCAGCCAGATTTACCGACAGAATCAGTTGAATCAGACATATTTGTGGCTCCAATAGATGGACTTTCGGATGAGTTTATCAAGGGTATGGATGTTTCCAGTGTAATTGCAGAAGAGGAAAGCGGAGTAAAATATTATAATGAGAATGGCGAGGAAGAGGATCTTTTCAAGATTTTAGCAGATGCCGGACTTAATTATATCCGAGTAAGAGTATGGTGTAATCCTTATGACAAAGATGGAAATGGATATGGAGGCGGAAACTGTGATGCGCAAAAGGCAGCGGAGATTGGAAAGAGAGCTGCTGAATATGGCATGAAGCTTCTTGTAGATTTTCATTATTCTGATTTTTGGGCAGACCCAAATAAACAGTTTGCACCTGTTGAGGTTGAAGGTAAGAGTGTAGAAGAAAAAGCAAAGTTTATTGAGGAATATACTACAGAAAGCCTTAATACTATAATAAAGGCTGGCGCTGATGTTGGAATGGTTCAGATTGGAAATGAGATAAACAATGGAATGTGCGGCGAGCAGAATCAGACAAATGTTATGGAGCTTCTTAAGGCAGCGAGCAAAGCGGTGCGTGACGTTTCAGATGATAAGAAGCAGGACATAAAAATAGCAGTGCATTATACAGAAATAGATAATGTGGAAGATACATATCAAAAAGTAAAAAATCTTGCAGATGCCGGTGTTGATTATGACATTTTTGGAGTATCTTACTATCCATACTGGCATGGAACAATGGAAAATATGCAGGAGGTTCTTACCACAATTAAGAACGAATATGGAAAAGATACATGCGTTCTAGAGACATCATATTGTTATACAGCAGAGGATGGAGATTGTTCAGGAAATAGTGTGTCTGGTGAAGACTGTATGGAGGATTATCCTGTTTCAGTACAGGGGCAGGCATCATGCATCCGCGATATAATGGAGAAAGCAAATAATGCAGGTTCACTTGGCGTATTCTATTGGGAAGGTGCATGGGTTCCTGTAGGTAGTGAATTTAGCAGCAACTCGAAATTATGGGAGCAGTATGGTTCTGGCTGGGCAAGCAGTTATGCAAAGGATTATGATCCAAAGGATGCTGGTCAGTATTATGGTGGTTCATCATGGGATAATCAGGCTATGTTTGACTTTGATGGCAAGGCATTATCATCATTAAATGTCTTCAAATATGTCAACCATGGCGCAACAGCACCGCTTGAAGTTCTTGCTCTTAAGGAGGTAAATATTGAAAGTGCCATCCATGAGCCGCTGGAACTTCCAGAAAAAGTGGATGCTATTTACAATGACCCGTCTGTTACAGATGGTGTAGCCGTGACATGGGATGATAAACAGGTTGCAGAAATTGATGTGGATGTGGCAGGAGAGTACACAGTAGATGGTGTGACCGAAGATGGCACGAAGGTTCAGGCTTTTATCAAAGTAGCCAATATCAATTATGTAAAAAATCCAAGCTTTGAAGAGGCGGACGATTCAATGTGGGTTCCTACATATATTTCAGGTGGAAACTGTACTGATATTCAGAACAAAGCCGCTGACGCCAGCTCAGGAGAAAATGCACTTCACTTTTACAGTACAAGCGATATGGAATTCTCTGTTGAACAGAAAATCGAAGGCTTGAAAGAAGACACATATACATTGACTGGTAAAATGCAGGGCGGAGATGTAGGCGATGATGCAGATATATACCTGTATATAAAGGTTGGTGATGAGATTGTGCAGTCAGAAAAAGTGACACTTGATGGCTGGGTAAACTGGAAAACACCGGTTGTCAAAGAAGTAGAAATTGATGGTAACAGTGATGTCTATGTTGGAATATACATAAAATGTAAAGCAGGTGGCTGGGGAACAATTGATGATATAGAGTTCTTCGGTCAACATTAGAAAAAATGAAAAATAGGAAAAAAGTACAGGTTTTGCGTGCATGACCTGTACTTTTTTGGTATACTAATAGAGAATAAAAAATTGGAGGACAGAATATGTGGGCATATGAAAGTGTATTTTATCAGATTTATCCATTAGGATTTTGTGGGGCACCATTTGAAAACGACGGAAAGCTTGAACACAGAATTGAAAAAGTAAATGAGTGGATTCCTCATATCAAAAAAGTAGGAGCGAATGCTATTTATTTTTCACCTGTATTTGAGTCGGATACTCATGGATACAATACCAGAGATTACACGAAAATTGATACAAGACTTGGAACTAATGAGGATTTTGCCAAGGTGTGCCAAAATCTTCACGATGAGAATATTAAGGTGGTTCTCGACGGTGTATTTAATCATGTCGGAAGGGGCTTTTGGGCATTTGAGGATGTGCTTAAAAACCGTGAAAATTCACCATATGTAAATTGGTTTGGTCGAATAGCTTTTGATGGCAATTCTAATTATAATGACGGATTATGGTATGAAGGCTGGGAAGGAAACTATGATTTAGTTAAGCTGAATCTTCGAAATGAGGATGTAATTCAGCATATTTTTTCAGCAATAAAAGGCTGGGTTGAGGAGTTTGATATTGATGGATTGAGACTTGATGTAGCTTATTGTCTTGACCATGATTTCATGAGAAGACTCCGCGAGTTTTGTAATCAATTGAAGCCTGATTTCTTTCTACTAGGAGAGACACTGCATGGCGACTACAA
>JBGVLO010000189.1:0-4764 GCA_045124315.1 Lachnospiraceae bacterium | reverse complement strand
AACTTTAATGCTTCTTCCATTACCATTGCAATATCTTCATTCAAAGTTAAGTCTGCTTTTCCGTCCGCAGAAGTAGCAGTCTTATTGATTTGTACCAGATATCTTCCACAAAAATAGTTAATCAATCCCGCTGCCGGATATACAATCAACGATGTTCCACCAATAATCAGCATATCCGCTTCACTGATGGCTCGCACTGCTCCGTTTAATACATTTTGATCAAGACCTTCTTCATAAAGTACCACGTCCGGGCGAACATTGCCACCACATTTCTCGCAAGTCGGAACACCTTTGGCATTTAAAATGTATTGTGCATCGTAATGGGTTGCACATTTGGTACAATAGTTACGCAATACGGAACCGTGTAATTCATAGACTACTTTGCTTCCTGCTGCCTGATGCAATCCATCAATATTCTGTGTGACTACTGCTTTTAATTTTCCCATTTCCTCCAGCTTTGCCAATGCAATATGACAAGCGTTTGGCTTTGCATCCGGATATACCAGATTCTTTTTATAAAATTCATAAAATTCTTCCGGATATTTCATTAAAAATGTGTGGGAAACTGCCTGCTCCGGCGTAAAGTTTCGATTTAACTTTTTGCTGTACAAACCGTCCGAACTACGAAAATCGGGAATGTTACTTGCGGTGCTGACTCCTGCACCACCGAAGAATACAATGTTGTTACTTTCCTTTAGCATTTCTGCAAACTGTTTGATTTTTTCCTGCATAATATTACCTCCTCAATCTTCGCACTTGAATTTAAGTTGTGCACAAGAATATATGCTTTGCTTACATTTGTTGAGATCTGTGGTTTCCACATTCTTTTTCCTTCCTAAAATAAGAATGTTCCCTAAAAGTTCATACTACTTAAATACAATTCCTTAAACCTATCCTGCTCGGACAATGAAATATGCACTGCTCTCTCTGCAACATCTTTACTTTTTGCAAAATACTCCTCTTTCAGCAACACCTGACAAGCTCCAAATAGCGCGGCATTTCCAACCGGTTCAATTTTATCACTTGCAATGTCAGGCAACAGTCCGATTGTCTTTGCCGCTTCCACATTAAGATACGTTCCAAATGCACCTGCAAGATAGCATTTTGTAATATCCTCTGTTTTCATTTCACACGTATCAAGCATGGTCTCTACTCCGGCTAAAATTGCAGCTTTGGCAAGTTGCAGTTCCCGAATATCCTTTTGTGTTAAAGCCACTTCCCGATTGCCATTTTTATAGAGAATAATTCTGTTTCCATATTCACCTGTCTCAATGGCATCTGACACACACTTTGGACATCCATTTTGCAACGCCGCTTGTCCATCCAACAAATATCCGGTCTCATCAATTGCGCCAATTGTATACAAAATTGCTACAATTTCAATCAAAGCCGAACCACAAATTCCTTTTGGCGCTACATCGCCAATGACATCTAATCTAATCTGATCATTAATTGTCATTCCACGAATTGCCCCCGGTTCTGCCCGCATTCCACAAGAAATCGTTGCACCTTCAAAAGCCGGTCCTGCGGAAGTGGATGCTACATAACACGCATTGCCTTTGATGAGCGCAAGCTCTCCGTTTGTTCCAATATCAATGATTAGTGTATTATCTATTTTCTTTTGTTGCCAAAGATAAGTTAACACGCTTACCGTATCTGCTCCTACAAAACTTTCTATGTTCGGCAATAAAATCAAATCTGCATCGGGAGCGCCAAGCATAGTTCCTTTTAAAACCTGTGCTTCTTTATATTTCGTCTGATACGGCGCTTTTGCCAAGTTTTCAACGGATACTCCTGCAAAAAAATGCATCATAGCAGCATTTCCTGCTACCACGATTTTCTCAACATTTTTCTCTAACTTACCAGTCGTGTCCTGCGCTTGATCTTGCAAGACCGTACCTCTCTCCTGTTGTTCTAGTTTGCTAATCATCCCATGAATCTGATTTTGCAATACCTTACAACTGTCTTGAAAATGTTGTTCACTTTGGATGGCATAGGCGATTCGAGAGACTACGTCTGCGCCGTATTTGCTTTGTTCATTTCGGCAGATGATTCTTTTTTGACAGGTGTGTTGTTCTATGTCCCAAAGAGTGACTTCTATGTTGGTTGTGCCAATATCTATGGCAATACCATATCTGTTTTTCTTTTGCGATATTTCATTTTTTTCATTATATTGTTTTGTAATAACAGTCCGCTGCCTTGTATTGTTTTGTTCGTTGATATGAATCGGTTCGTTGATCTTAGATTGTTCGTTCACATTGTGCTGTTTCTGTATGTCATATTGTTCATTCGCACTATGCTGTCCTACTTGTTTTGCAGAATTTTTTTTCGTCTGCGTATTTTGATTCTTATATCCCTCAAAACCTTTTTGTACCAATTGTTCATACAATTTCAATTGTTCCCTCTCGGCTTTCAAAAAGTTCTCTTTTTGTTCTTTCTCTAATTGCCCTGTTTCTTCTGCTCGCATTTGTTTTGATTCACAATTATCCTCTATTTCAATCTCACAAGTGCGAAATGCCATCTTCGGAACTAACTTACACGCCAGACGATACCCCTGTGCAATCTCTGTTTCCGTAAGGCAACGCTTTTCTTCCTCTGTAATTGAACCAAATTCTCCTATAACTACCTTCACTTTACATTTCCCACAAGTTCCATTTCCACCGCAGACATTTTCTAACATCACACCTGCTGCCTGGGCACAAGCCATAATGGATTCTTGTGGTTGATTGATATAAGAAATATTGGATGGTTGAAAAATAATCATGTGTTCACCTGCTTTCTATTTTGCAACTCAGACTTCGCCCTGTTTATTCCACGGTAATCTCTCCTGGTGCATCTAAGAAAAAGGAATCATCATCGGAACTTTTCTTTTGTGGTGCCTTTGTTACCACAGCCTGCTTTTTCGGTTGCGGAGTTATCTTTTTTTGCACGGTTTCTTTTGGTGCTTCTGTTATAGTTGTTTTTGTTTTCTCTGGCTTTGATGTTGGTACTTTTGTAGGTTTTGGTGTAGGAATGGGGGTACTGGTTGGTGGTAGTGTTATGGCTGTAACCATTTCCATTGTTTCTTTTGCATTTTTCTGCATTGCGTCCAACGAAGTGTTTTCTACAATATTCACCTTTTCTATCTTTTCTCCTATTCCTTCTGGTTGATTAAGCATGTTTGAACCAGCCCACCCTCCTACTCCACCAAGCACAAAAACCATTCCCATAGTGCCAATCAACTTTTTAGATACTAGTTTTTGTATACCTTTCTTTCCTGTATGCTTTGTTGTCCCTGACACAGTTTTCATCCCAAATACGCTTGCTTCCTGTGTAATTGCCTGCACGCTATTATGATAAATTTGTTCTTTAGTTTTTGCATCGATTGTGGTGGAAGAAGAAAGCAGTCCGTATGCTAACAGTAACAATGGCAGACTTAACTGGTGCATACAAATCCGTTCTTTTTCTTCTTTTCTTTGTATAGCTTCTTTCAAGCTTTTTCTCGCATAATTCAATCGACTTTTTATAGTTCCTTCACTACAGGAAAATGCACTGGCAATCTCTCCCACACTCATCTCATCATAGTAATATGCCAACAATGCAGACTTTTGAAGTGGTGGAAGTTCTTCTATCATTTCTGCCAATATTTGTGCTGATGCTTTTTTATCCATAGCCTGTTCCGGCTGTACATCCGGATCCAATTCCACTAAGGTATCCCACACTGCTTCCTCTTCTCCAACCGGAAAATCTTTTTCTTTCCGTAAAAGCTTAGTGGCCTGGCGGAATGCTATTCCACCAAGCCATGCATAAATCTTTTCATTATCTTGTAGAGAATCAATAGACCTGTACGCATTAATATACACTTCCTGCACTAAATCATTTGCGTCGGATTGATTTTTCAAAATACTCCTTGCCTGCATCAATACATAATTATGCGTGTGGTCATACAAAATTCGAAAACCATGCTCCTGTCCCTGCCGAAGCTGTTCAATTGCGTCATTCAGTCTTTCATCAATTCTCATTGCATTATTCTCCTTATTTTATCTTTATGGACTTTTCTGTTGAAAATGCACTATAATACACTTTTCCACTCATTTTTTTATAAGCTCTAACCTTATAAAAATATGTCTTTCCTTTTTTCAAACTCTTACTATCAGTATAACTCACTGTAGAAGCCTTGGAAATAGTTTTTATCTTTTTATATGTACCATTTTTTCCAGTTTTACGATAAACTTCATATCCAGTAGCTCTGCTCACCTTTTTCCAACTGATTTTTGCGGTTTTCTTTGTTGCATTTTTCTTCGTTGTATTCTTTATGGTTGCTCCTGATGGTGCCGTTGCACCAACACCAACTTTATACTTACCGGCCTTGTCACCAGTTACTTTAACATAATAAGTATGAAAACGGTTTAATTTTAATTTCTTATTAGCTGTAGGTATTGACTGTTTCTTATTACATTCATATTGAAATACTAAACCATTTTCTAAACAATCTGCATTATCATATACCGAAATATACATGTATCCATCGTTGGCAAGATTAGAAAAATCTAATGTATAATTTTCATAGTCGGTTGTCGTAAACTGATAAAAATCCACATCTCTTTCATTCTGCAATCCATATTGTTTCTTTTCCTTATTCATTTCCAATTTTGTAGAATTTTCAACTTCATCCTTCACATCATCATCTACTTTTGTAAACGTATACTTATACTCTCCCTTTTCATTTATGTCTGCTTTCACATCCAAATAATAGGTATGACCCTGAATCAGCTTTGCCAAATT
>JBGVLO010000188.1:0-7582 GCA_045124315.1 Lachnospiraceae bacterium | reverse complement strand
CCTTTACCTTAAGTCCCTTGCTCCACATCTTTCCAAAAAAAAATTGAAAAACAAAATACCACAGGCAAATTCCAATTCCTGCAAAAATCACCCTCATCCTAATCCCCCCTAGTTCTCCACATGTAACGCCCGATCCGCAATAATCCGTCCAAGAAGCTGCCCTGTTACGGTTCACGGCACAATGTCATGATGCTGGGTTCAGACCTTTTGACCCTGGTATCATAACATTGATTCACGACAAGTTTCCCATAGATAATTACGAAAACTGCTCCGTAGGAACTGATACACCGTCCACCAATTCCCGAATCAACTGCACTGCATCTTTATGCTCTGTATAACCATTTAACAATACGATTCGATGTCCCAAAACAAAAGGAGCCAAATATTTTACATCTTCCGGCACCACATAATCCCTGCCCTGCAATGCCGCATATGCCTGTGAAGCTCTCAAAAAGGCCAAAGTTCCTCTTGGACTCACACCATATTTAATCTTTCGGTTCTCCCTTGTCTCTTTTACAATCTTTAATAAATATTCTCGCACTTCCTGCTCTAAGTGTACACGAGTAATGGTATCCTGCATTTCTACCAGACTTTCACAGCTTATAACCTCCTGCAGGTTTTCATACGGACTTCTCCCTAAAAATCGATCCATAAGTTCCAACTCTTCCTCATATTCCGGAAATCCCATCTGTAATTGCATCATAAATCGATCCAGCTGTGCCTCTGGCAACGGAAAGGTACCTGCTGTTTCAATAGGGTTTTCAGTGGCAATTACTAAAAATGGTTCTGCCAGCTGCATAGTCTCTCCATCTAGTGAAACCTGTCTTTCTTCCATACACTCCAAAAGACTGGATTGTGTTCTTGGTGTTGCCCGGTTAATTTCATCCGCCAATAGAATATTTGAAAAAACAGATCCCTTTTGGAGAACAAATTCCCCAGTTTTCTGATTAAAAAAATGCAATCCAGTTACATCCGAAGGTAATAAATCTGCCGTAAACTGTATACGCTTAAATTCTCCCGAAATGGATTTTGCCAAGGATTTTGCCAACATAGTCTTTCCCGTTCCGGGTGTATCCTCCAGCAAAAGATTTCCCTTTGCCAGCAAAGCCGTCAGGACTAACTCAATTACCGATCTTTTTCCCACAATGACTTTTTCTATGTTATCCTGTAATGCTTTCATATTCTTTTTTAATTCTGTTATCTCCATAAAATCCCCTCCTCAATTACTATCTAGCTACAATTTTGGCAATGCTGCCCATGAAAAATTGCCCAATTCTGCACACAGTAGACTTTCATACAGTATTTTCGGTACCGAAAATACCTACCTGTGAACTGTAACACTATCTACTCAGTTCTAAACCCATACGGCATATTACACTTAGAACTCTAGTTTTCCTGTGTCATGATGCCTACGAAGCAGACATGTCTGTTTTATAAGAGACAAAGTTCCCTATATACGAAACAAGCCTAATAATGTATCACATCACCAGGCTTGTCTCTATTTATCATTCAATCTACTGGACGAGCTGTAACAGTTCAGCTGGGGGGGCGGTCCTGTTACGACGAACTTTCTTATTGAGCTTGAGCAAAAAAAGCGTCAATTCCATCTGCAATACCTTGTGCTAATAAATTCTGGTAATCCTCTGTCTCCATTTTTTCATCTTCCTGCTCATTGCTCATATATCCAAGCTGAACGATGGTAGTTGGTACAGTGGACCAGTTGATACCTGCCATAAGATCCGTCTCCCATATTCCTTTATTCTCAGCACCAGTGCTGTCTACCAAATGTTCCAGGACTGTTTCCGACAACTTATGATCCTCCTCGTAATACTCTGCTACATAAGGACTGTCCTTAGTGCCACAGATGGTCATAACACCATTTGTACTGCTCACCTTGGAACTATTGGCATGGATACGGATAAATGCCTCTGCACCAGCCTCTTTCGCCATATCAGAACGAATCTTTGTACTCAGATTCACATCATTACTCTCTCGTATCATAACAACTTCGTATCCACGCTCGCTTAACTTCATCTGTAATTTCTTCGCCACAGCCAGGGTCAGTTCATATTCCTGCATCCCAGTTGACACGCCCTTGGTTCCCACTGTAACCTTTGCCTTAGTTTCCTCCGCTCCTGGTCCAATGGCTTCTTGCTCCTCATCTGCCGTTTCCTGATGTGCTGCATCGATTACCACAATATGCCCTGTCTGTTCCGGCTTTTCATCCGTCAGATATTCACTGGCTACATAAGCATCTCCTTCTTCTACTCGAACCTTGCTCCAGTTTTCCCCTTTTCCTATGCAAAGTACTTTTGCTCTTTCCGGTAACATACGAAGCACCTGGGCATCAGTAGAACAACTAGCTCTTACATTCAACTTAGTAGTCGTATACATATACTCCTCTACCTGGGTAAATTCCTGTCCATCTTCTGTAAAAATTACGGGCTCTGTACTTACTTCCGGAGTAGGTGCCCCAGTAACCACTACGTCCTCTTTCTTATCTTCTGCTTTCTTACCACAACTTGTAAGACTAAATCCCAAACACAATAATCCAAAACAAAGCAGTCCTCTTTTCAAAATACCTGTATTCATAAAATAAGGAAATGCTTCACAGTTCTGTTTCTTACTCATACCTAATATCCTTTCCTCCGCTGTAAACTCCATCCGATTCCTATCATACCATATTTTCACCTGTTTGTAATGAATTTTTTGGCGTGAATCAAAAAAACTCCAAAGCCATAATGTCTTGGAGTATACAGTGCGGATGAAGGGACTTGAACCCCCACGGTCTCCCACTAGATCCTAAGTCTAGCGCGTCTGCCAATTCCGCCACATCCGCATAACGAAACCGTGATATTCGATTTCAATGAGACATCGGGGATTCGAACCCCGGACAACTTGATTAAAAGTCAAGTGCTCTACCGACTGAGCTAATATCCCATAAACAGGACTAGCTGGATTCGAACCAGCGAATGCAGGGATCAAAACCCTGTGCCTTACCGCTTGGCGATAGTCCTACATCGTTATAAACTAGGGTGGATAATGGGATTCGAACCCATGGCCTCCAGAGCCACAATCTGGCGCGCTAACCAACTGCGCTATACCCACCATACACTCCACCGAAAGCTCCGATGAAATGTGCCAGAAGGGATTCGAACCCCCGACAACCGGCTTAGAAGGCCGGTGCTCTATCCAACTGAGCTACTGACACATGCATATCCTACCGATATGACACTGCTGACATAGCAGAAGCGGGTGATGGGAATCGAACCCACGTATCTAGCTTGGAAGGCTAGTGTTCTACCATTGAACTACACCCGCATATCCATATTTATAAAAGCTGATTACCAACTTTTAAGTCGGGGTGACAGGATTCGAACCTGCGACCTCTTGATCCCAAATCAAGCGCTCTAGCCAAGCTGAGCCACACCCCGTTAATTCCTTGCCTATGTTTTGTTTCTTTCTTTTCGGCAACGCCTCAACGCAAGAATGATTATATACCACATATACACCAAAGTCAACACTTTTTTTGAATTTTTTTTGTTTTTTTTTCATCTTTTTCTAAAACCCTTTATTTACAAGGGTTTCAGCGATTATTTTTTTTGATAAATTTTCGTTTTTTCATAATTTTTTATTCGTTTTTTTGATTTTTTTCGAAAAAATTTTTTTTGATTTTTTTCGTTTTTTTTCGTACCATTAGATATTTTTTAATATCTGTTGCACAACTCCAATAAAAAATATATTGTTAATAAATTGCTCCCACTCGAACAATGCCAATCAAACTTACTATCACAATTTTTTCTCCACAAACTTTTGAAACGTTGTACATTCTGGCAAAGTATTTTCGATTTATAGGACGAATTTCCTATAAAACAGACATACCTGCTTACAGGCATCATGATACATGAAAGTCTGCTGTTAACACAGCTACCCGAATTCGCAATCCGCCCAAAAACAGTGCTACCGTCTCTACGATTAGATCATCAAATAGATATACCTCTTAACAAGACCTAAAGAACTAGCTTCGCGTCACCAGCTTGCACGAATCATACCTACAAACACCACTTTCATAGTAAACACTCATGCAGCCTTGCTGCTCCACCATGAATGAAACTGGCGTGTTTACTATCGGGTGACGTCTTTTCGCAAAAGGCACTCAAAGACATACTATTCAACTAAGGGACTACTGCGCCCAAAAACGGGCTTGTACCCCCTAAGTTTCATAGTAAGTAAAAAGCCACACAACCCATAGTTGTATAGCTTTCTTTCTACGCAATATTTACATGACAAATTTCAATCTCCACCGAACCATCATCCAACAGATCCATGATGGCATAGGTAGGCACTCTTCCCTGCTGCCTTGGTCGGCTGATGCTTCCCGGATTCAACAGCACCATTCCATCCTCCTGCTCCACATATGGACAATGGGTATGGCCAAATAACACAATATCCGCATTTCGCTTCATTCCTTCTTCTCTAAGACAATCTACTCCATCGTAAATATTGTAACGATTGCCATGAGTCATAAAAATCTGATGTCCCTCCAGCTCGAATTCTCTCTCTCTGTCTATATCCGTAAAATAATCATTGTTCCCAGATATAATGGCATATGGACAATCCACAAAAGTCTCTATAAAATGCTCAGATCCTTCCAGATCTCCCAAATGCATAAAAAAATCAAAGTCTCCAACTTCTTCCATGGCACGGTTTAAATGCACATTACTACCATGAGTATCACTTACTACCAATACTCTCATTCGTATCTCCTGCCTTTCTTTTTCGGCGTATCCGAAAGCTTGTCTTACTTATTACGATAAGCCTGTATGGCCTCTTTTGTCTTCTGTAACGCTTTTCCTCTATGACTGATCTTATTCTTCTGCTCTAACGTCAATTCTGCCGTTGTACAACCAAATTCAGGAACATAAAAAATTGGATCATACCCAAATCCATTTTCTCCGCTGATCTGATCTGCAATTCTTCCCTCAATAGTCTCCCGTACCACAGTTTCCTCTCCATTTGGAAATACAGCTGCAATAGAGCAGACAAAACGCGCACTTCTCTCATTCCCTGTCACATTTTCCAATAAATCCAAAATATGCTGATTCTTGATGTCATAGGAGGTATCCTCGCCCATATATCTTGCAGACTGAACCCCAGGTGCCTTATCCATAGCATCCACTTCCAGCCCAGAATCATCTGCTAACACAATGGCGTCCTTTTCTCCATTTTTCTTTAATTCCTCCGCAATGGATCTAGCTTTAATAAATGCGTTTTCCTCAAATGTGGTTCCATTCTCTTCAATGTCAATATTTATTCCTGCTTCCTTCATGGATAGAATCTCCATTCCTAACTCTTCCATGATCATGCGTATTTCTTTCATTTTTCCTTGATTTCCTGTGGCAAAAACGATTTTCATATTCCTTTTCCTTTCTTCACTATCAGCTTAGTACACCGTTAAAATATCATGACACCCACGGATTGTTTGATACAAGTTGTAACTAGTTAACCTTTCTTAGTGAATTTGCTTTTTAGTGCATTACTGAGCGTTTTCATCATTTTCTCTCGATTCTCCGATTTGGATAGATAGGCAGCATCCTTAGGATCTGTCAAGAACCCCATTTCCAACAACACAGTAGGCATATTGGCCTTTCGGATAATATAAATTTCCTGTCCATCCAGCAGATCCCTGTTTTTTAATCCTGTAGCCATGGATAACTCTTTCATACACTCTGCTGCCAAATCCTTAGATTCTGCTTTGTATGTATTGCTTTTGTACAGAGCCTCCAATCCGGTTCCTTCAATTTCATCGGTACTATTACAGTGGATGCTTACAAAATAATCCGCCTCCACTTCATTAGCAAAATTCACACGATCACTTAATGAAACCTGCCTGTCATCCATTCTGGTACAATATACTTTCCATCCATCCCATTGTATTTGTTTTTCCAAACGCAACACAAAATCTAAATTGTAGTCTTTTTCTTCCCAGTTTCCCACGCAAGCATCACTTCCTGTATCGGTTCCCCCATGACCAGGGTCCAACACCAAAATATGCTCATATACATCTTTTGGCCTTTTGCAATCTAAGTAAATATTTTCATTATCCTCATACAAAACATACCCAAAAACCTGGGATATAGGAAGAAACATACAAAGCTCCAGACTTCCATCTGCCATCTGTTTGTAAGAAAGCTTACTATTGTCTATCAGCTGTTTTGCCTCTTTTTCAGTATTTTTTACTTTTTTATGGTTTACATATAACTGTATTGCCTCTGTATCTATAGTCTCTCCTTGCATATTTTGAATCGTCAGCTTCACTGCCTTTTCACAATAAAGATCCTCCACCTGAACTGGCAATGCTCCTGCATGATTTTTCTTTATGGCAATATACCGATCGCCCAGCATTTTTCTTACTTCCTTCTTCTGATTTTCCTGCTCATTTCCAAGAATCTGTAGGTCCACATTTTTCTCTTTCTTTACAATCTGTGAAGCGACCGTATTCTCCATACTCAGTACTTCCTGTTTTTCCCAGTCAGTATATGTGCTATAAATTACAACCAGACATATGAGGCAAAATACCAGACCTACTCTTTTTAATACCATGCGTAATAACTGATGTTCCACCTTAGTCTTCTCTCTTTTCTATATCTTTTCTCTTTGGTGGCTTTGGCCCCATATACTGATAGAAATAAGTCTTCATCATACCATTGTATATCTTTCTATTTTTGGTTGCCTTCTTTCCAATATACTTCTGTGCATCTTCATAACCGGTAATCAGGAAATAGGACCAAGAATCTAATGCCCCAAAAGTTTCTCCAATCTGACGATACAATTCCGGCATATCTTCTTTTTCTTCCAATCGTTCTCCATATGGTGGATTGGTAATAATAAATCCATATTTCTTTGGATGACGAAGCTCCTGCATCGGTCTTTGCTGAAAATGGATATATTCCTCCACTCCGGCATTGCGCGCATTTTCTCTGGCAATTTTTACAATCTCTCCATCCAGATCATATCCCTGAATGTTCAATTCTACATCCTCTCTAATCTGGCTGTTTGCCTCTTCAATGGCCTCATACCAGCACTTCTTAGGAATCAGATGGGTCCAATCCTCTGCGGTAAAGGAACGGTTCATTCCTGGTGCAATATTAGCTCCGATCATAGCAGCCTCAATAGGAATTGTTCCACTCCCACAAAATGGATCCACCAAAATTCGATCCTTATTCCAAGGTGTCAGCATAATTAAGGCTGCAGCCAAGGTTTCCGTAATTGGAGCCTTACTGGTCTTTAAACGGTATCCTCTTTTATGAAGAGAAGCACCTGATGTATCCAACCCTATGGTAACTTCATCTTTCATGAATGTCACTCGAATAGGAAAATCCGATCCATCCTCTGAAAACCAATCCTTTTTATATTTCTGTTTCATCCGCTCTACCATTGCTTTTTTCATAATAGACTGGATATCCGACGGGCTGAATAACTTACTCTTTACAGAGTTTGCCTTCGTAACCCAGAACTTGCCGTCTATCGGGATAATTTTCTCCCACGGAATTGCCTTGGTTCCCTGAAAAAGCTCTTCAAA
>JBGVLO010000187.1:0-2292 GCA_045124315.1 Lachnospiraceae bacterium | reverse complement strand
CTGGAATTGGCAGACAGGTATGATTCAGGTTCATATGTTGGCAACGACGTGAGGGTTCAAGTCCCTTATTCCGCATCACATAAAGAAGGTAGAGGTTTTATGACCTCTATTTTTTTATACTTAAAAAAGAGGTGATGCACTCGGCATCGCCTCTTTTTTCACTTTATAGGAAAGTTCGATTTTTAGGAGACAAAAAAATAACAAGAGTCTATCGAACATATGTTAGATAAACTCTTGCGAAAGCAAACCTATAAGACAACGCCTAGAAGATATAAAAACCTTCTACACCAGCCTCGTCATCAAATAAGTCATCTTCATTTAGAAAATAATCCATGTCGAGAAGGTCGTCTTCACTCATGTTGCGAATGTCCTCAGAAGTCATGCCTTCAGGTGGATTATCCATATATTTTTTGCGAAGTTTCTCTGTTTCTGTTGTTGGGTTCATGTTTGTATCCTCCTTTGAAAGGAGTATAACACAGTATAGTAATGAATGGAAGTCATGCAGAAGAACGCTTTCCACGGGAACGGGACATTACATTCTCGTACATTTCTTCCAGAGAAATTCGCTTATGTTTAAAATAAAGTTCTAAAAAGAGCATGGTTGCACCACATTCACATTTTAACGGGTCGTAGCCGAAAGAAGAAAGAATGGAAGTACGCCATTGGTTAAAACTTCTGTAAATTTGGTGCTTTTCACGGGAAACAGCCCGGTGAAGTTTCTTATCAATCTCACGATGACGTGCATAAAGACCACCATAGCGTATCATTTTAAAGTGTTTTTCTGGTATGTGTTGAATAAGACGCTGAATAAAATCCATAACAGGAAGAGTTTCTTCAACATATTTATTATCTTCATGGCGATTATAGTGAAAAGTAACATAGTCGCCGTCGTAGTTGTCAATGCGGGAGGTGGCAATTACCGGGCGGCCAAGATAGCGCCCGATATATTTGACAACGGTGTTGGGATCACATTTATTAGGTTTGGCATAAACATAGAAACCTTCCTTATGTTCCTTGTAACAGAGAGATTTGACTTTTTTAAAGGAAGGACCCAGTTTGGATTCCAGTTCATTTAATAATGCAGTACGGAAGGCGTTGCGAAGGTAGGTATAATTGAAGTGATTCATGTTACGCCAAAAACCATTATCACTGTATCCGCCTTCGGAAATCAGACAGTGTATATGTGGATTCCATTTTAAATCCCTGCCAAAGGTATGTAAAACCATAATAAAGCCGGGAGTAAAGTTCATGGATTTATTCTGCTTAAAAAACATATGGGAAACAACACTTCTTACTGCATCAAAAAGGCAGTTAAGAAGAGAACGGTCTTTAAGAAAAAATTCTCTAAGTTGTGAATCAATGGTAAAAACACAGTGTCTGTGAGTGACATTAACCAGCTTAAAGGACATAGAAGTAGTTCTGTGCATGGCATAAAGGTTTCCGCAGGTAGTACAGAAACGGCTGTGACAGCGGAAAGGAACAAATTTTAATTTGCCACAGTCAGGACAGCCGTACATTGCACCACCGAAAGAAGGGTCACCGCAGTGAATCATTTTATCCACGTTTTCAACAACGGATGGACGTGGACGTAATATGTAAATCATTTCTTCATAATGGTCTTTAAAAATATCTTGTAGTATGCTCATAAGATTATTATGCATGAAAACAGTAGAAAAAGAAAGCATTAATTTCCCCCATGAATGGGGGTAGGGGGTTGATGTGCCAAAGGCACTTTTTTATTTATGTAGGTTAGAGGGTGGAACACAAAGTAAAAGGGGAATTTTATAGCTGAATGTATTAGCTGGATAATATGCGTTTTACACTTTATTCAGAGCAGATAGGCGTAGGTATAGTTACAAAAAAGTGGGTAATATACAAAAGTAAAGAATTGAGGTAGAATCGGTGATGTAATAAAAATGAGTCCGGACATTGTAGGAAAGGAGAAAAATATTGGAAATTGAATTAAATCACGTAACAAAAGAATATAAAGTACCTTGTAAAGGTAAGAATTTTTTCGCCGATTTGTTTTCTACCAAATACAAACATATTACGGCGGTGGATGATGTTTCTCTAAAGATAAAAAAGGGTGAAACTGTTGGTTACATCGGGCTGAACGGAGCAGGAAAATCTACCACCATTAAGATGATGACAGGGATTTTAACCCCTACCAAAGGAAATGTTTTTATGTTTGGCGACTCTGTGAAACATAACCGTATTCAAAAAAATATGAGGTTTAGTGTGGTATTCGGGCAACGGAGTAATCTATGGTATGACTTGCCGGTGATTGACAGT
>JBGVLO010000186.1:0-5557 GCA_045124315.1 Lachnospiraceae bacterium | reverse complement strand
GCCAAGATCCTCACCGAGGGCGGGTACAGAGCCGAGGCCGTGCAGTGCGTGGACATGTTCTGCTGGACGGGGGCGGTGGAGACGGTTGTCTTGCTTTCCAAGGGCGAGGTCGACTCGAAAAAGATTCGGGTTGAGTTCTCTTTGGAAGATATGGATATGTCCGAATTTCAGGATGGGGCAACCTACACGCAGATCAAGGACTATGTACTGGAACATAGCGGATTAAAGGTGTCTAACCTGTATATCTCACAGATTAAGCGGAAATGTGGGATTGAGGTTGGCAAGAACTACAATCTGCCAAAATCCGAAGATTCCAGACAGCCCCTGTGTCCGCCAGAAAAAGAGAAAGCAATCCGAGAAGCATTCAAATATTTTGGGATAATCTAACATCCCGTAAAATGGAGGTTTCTTATGGATAGATTGATTTCTTGTGAGTTTAACATGGATACCGCTTGTGTGGAGCTGAAATTCTTTGATGGCAGCATGATTGCCATTGATACCATCGCCGTGGAGAATGAAGTTGCTGACAATATGTATCAGCGGTCAGAGCTTGACTATCTGATTTACACTGACCCGATTGGATATGCAGACTTGATTTTGAACGGCAATCCTGAAACCTATTTGAAAACTGTAACTGAATATAAGCCTTTAGAAAGCTGATTATTTTGCCGCCCGTGGGAGATATCTCACGGGCGATTTTTATGAACAAAAACGCACATTTGTATTGACCGAATCGGTTATTCGTGATATAATATAGCAAAATAACCGAATCGGTTATTTGTTGGAGGTTATTATGGAAAAATTTTTAGCACTTTCTGACGAAAAGCAAACCTTAATTAGAAATGCAGCACTATCTTGCTTCTCTCAGCATGGATACGAAAAAGCATCGATTAACGACATTGCAAAAATGGCGGGCATCTCTAAGGCATCCCTTTTTCAATATTTTGGTACAAAGCAAAACCTCTATGAATATCTGGTTGAACACAGCAGCACACAAATGAAAGCAGCTTATCAGGAACAGGCGTTATATGCAAACGCAGATTTCTTTGATCGTGTACAGCAAGCCATAATCATGAAGATAGATAATTTGAAAAAGAATCCCTATATCGCCGCTTTTATTATAAGTGTTGCAAAAGAGCCATCCATTGAAATTTCGGAGCACATTAAGGACTTAATGCAAGAAGGTGAAAAACACTTGCATGATCTGATGCTCCGTGATGCCGATCTGGTCAAATTCAAGCATCCCGAAGATGCGCCACTACTGTTCCGCACATTGATGCATATTGGATACGGTATTGTAGACGAGATTGAAGGTGTGTCAGATTTTGATAGAATCGTGTGCGAAATGGAGAATATTCTGAAAATGTTAAAATATCATTTCTACAAGGAGGAATATTTATTATGAAACAAGCGGTGATAATGTTAGATGGACTGACAAAAAGTTATGGAAAGCACAGAGGTATTGAAAATCTCACATATTCCGTTCTGCCGGGCGAAATCTTTGGTTTTATCGGTCCTAATGGTGCTGGTAAAACAACAACAATTCGCACTTTGATGGGCTTGCTCAAACCCACAAGCGGCAATGCTACGATTTTCGGCCTTGATTGTACGCAGCATGCTGCAGAAATCGCAAAGAACGTGGGATATCTTCCCAGCGAGAATTGCTATTATAATAATTTGAAAGTGAAAGAGCAGTTACAATATACTGCAGATCTGTATGGTGTTAACTGCCATGACAGAATAGAAGAACTGGCTGAGAGACTGAATCTGGATTTGTCCAGAAAAATCGGAGATTTGTCTTTAGGCAACAAAAAGAAAGTTGGCATCGTGTCCGCTTTACTACCTTCTCCAAAACTTCTGATTCTGGATGAGCCTACCAGCGGCCTTGATCCACTCGTCCAACAGACATTCTATGAAATTCTTCGAGAAGAAAACAGCCGTGGAACAACCATTCTGTTTTCCTCTCATGTGTTGAGCGAAGTGCAGAAGCTATGTGATCGTGTATGTATTCTGAGAGAAGGTCGTCTCATTGCTATACAGTCCATGAAGGAATTGCGTGAAAACGGGTATAAAAAGATTTCGCTTTCCACCGAGGAGCCTGTCCCTGCGCAGTTCTTCGACATCCCAGGAATTGCCAACCTGGAACAGAATCAAAATTCCATTTCTTTTATGTTTAATGGCAATGTTATGACCATCATGGAAAAACTACATAAACTACCTTTGGTTGATATTCTGATTGAAGAACCGTCTTTAGAAGAGATCTTTCTTCATTATTACGAATGAGAGGTGACACTATGACTGTATTTCATTATGAGTGGAAACGTAGTCGAAAATATATTCTGATTTGGGGTCTTTCCCTTGCCGTTTGTATTTTCTCTATGATACCTGTCTATTACAGCATGATTGAAACGCCAGAGCTTCTGCCTAAAAACTTTGCAGAGGGTGGATTCTTTGAAACTGTCGGCATCTCTCTCGCACTGCTCTTGGAACCTCTGGGAATGTATGGATTTCTTAATGCGTTTTTTGCTTTGGCAGGCGGAATTTTCGGGATGCACTTTGCCTTATCCCTGTTTACAAAAGAATGTACCGAAAACACAGCAGAATACCTGTTCACAAAACCCTGCGGGCGTATTCAAATTTATAAAGGAAAGGTGCTTTGTCTACTTGTCGGCACATGCATTACGAGTGCTGCATATATCCTTGCGTCTTTTATAGCAATGATTGTGTATGAATCTGGCTTCTCTATGTTAGAATTTATTCTGTTGGCTGGCTCCTTCCCACTTGTTACTTTGATTTTTGGAGGGATGGGAGTATTGTTAGGATGCTGGCATCCTAACAATCGTTCTCCTTTGCTGACAGCATCTTTGGCTGTGTTTATGGGATACTGTATTACAGCTTTTTCAAGAACGATTGGAAGCAGAATAATAAGTTACCTCTCTCCATTTTCGTTTTTTCATCCAGCTCACATTCATGAGAACTCTTTTTATGAATGGGATTATTTTCTGTGGTATGTGCTTCTACTCACTGTATTTTTCTTCCTGTCTCGTAAGATTCTGATGAAGAAAGACATTAAATTAGCAGTATAGGGGGGGAACAACATGATATCATTGATAAAAAAGGAACTGAAACTTACAAGGAAAATACTGTTGATATGGCTTGGAATAATCATTCTTCTTTGTGTCTTTGCGTACATAGAGTATCTTTCCTTAAAAGACAGCTTACCGATTCTGGTAGAAATGCTAAACGACTTTCCAAGAATTTTGATGGTGATGTTTGGTGTTAGTGAAGATCTTAACACTGCATTGGGTTGGTATGGCTGTATTTATTTTTGGGTGGCAATCCTCGCTTATTCCTATGCGATTTATCTGGGCATTTCAAGCATTGCAAAAGAAAAAACGCAAGGAACAGCAGAATACCTATTCACAAAACCTTTAGGCAGAAATCAGATTGTTATAGGAAAAGCTGCCGCCAACGTATGTAATTTATTTATTCTTGCAGCTGTCAGCGGTGTATGTAATTACTATACTGCAATCGCTCCTCTGGGTGGACTGGATCAAAAGAATGCGGCTCTGTTGACAACTGTTGGGCTTTTTCTGACGGAAATCATATTATACTCGATTGGTTTTTGGGTATCCAGTCTCTGCAAATCCTACAAACAGGCTATGCTTTTTGGCTTTGGCGCTTTAATAGTATTTTACTGTATTTATTTTGTGGCAGAATATTTGTGTATTCCGGCTCTGTTTTATTTAACACCTCTAAAATACTTTGATGTATATGCAGTGGCTAAAGATGGTATCTCCCTTATGTTCCTGCTGATTTCAGGGGTGATTACTTTCCTATCAATTTTCCTTGCAAAGAATCGGTGGGCAGGCAAAGAAATGTAATATGTTGTAGATAGTATTGTAGCTTCTCATATCTGTCATAATCTCAGAAACACAGGAGGTTTTTACGATGAAACAACTGTTTAGATGTGCAGACCACTACATTCAATCGAGAGATTGGAAAATGCTTACGGGTCTTAAATTCTGCCTTTGCTCCATTGGTATCCTGTTGGGAGTATTGGTTCCGGTCAAGCACAAAAAGACTGTCGCAGCCGGGGCTTTCGGTGTCTTTCTTGCAACCTACATCCCGCTGATGACAGACTTCCTGACATTTGCGGTAGATTTCTTCCGTCCCAAGAAAGAAACGGTAGAATAACCATGAACAGTGATATTCTTTTCTTCTTTGGGGAGCATATGGATGCTCTTCCCCTTTACGAACGACTGGAAGATCAGATTCTGACACAGATTCCGGAAGTAAAAATTAAGGTCGCAAAAACCCAGATTACCTTTGCTAACAAACGAGGATTCGCTTTTGTGTCCTTTAATCCCTGCCGCAAGGCAAAGAATCGGCCAGAAATCTGGATGACAATTACGTTCGGACTGGGTTATCGGATAGATTCTCCAAGAATCGACGTAGCGACGGAGCCCTATCCAAATCGCTGGACGCACCATGTGATGGTGGGAAATGTGGATGAAATCGATGTAGAACTGATGCGGTGGATAGCGGAAGCGGCAGATTTTTCTGCTAATAAGAGGTGACAATACGGAAAATAAAAAGATCTTTCCCATACTGATCGCCAAGGCGTAACAGATAATCACATATTGATTCTACATAGTCTGAAATCCCTCGAATAAAAACCGCTGTAATTATTCTTCCCGTGTAGGGTGGAAAATACAGCGGTTTTTCTTTCTATAGTTCAGCTGCCACAATCGTTTCCTTTGGCAGCTTCTCATTCTCACAGTTCAGAAGATAGACTATTGCCTTGTTCGCAAAGCGGTTTGTTTTCATCGTATCCCAATCGGCAAGCCGGATGATCTCCGCTGTACCATTCTCAAAATCCAATGAAATCTCGCCCCATTCGCCGTCGCAGTCTGCTTGATATTCATAGATTGCGGTGGCGATTTTCTTTTTGCGTTTAGTTTTGGATTTCTGTTTCAGCCGGACAGCATGGATAGCACCCTCGGCAACCAAAAACTCCGTCAGCTTGTCCACTGCTCTACGGTAGGCTCGCTCTGCACCGCTGGCTGTGCTGCCCTCAAACATCACAGCCAGTTCCTCAAAGGTGGGGCGGCCTTTCCATGAGCCGACACGCCCGCAGGTCATACAGATTGCCAACCGTTTTTCAAGTAAGGTCTGCTCCCGGTAGTTCAGCTTCTCAAAAGCTCGCTGCACTTTTTCTGCCTGTATGCCATTCCAGAGAATATCGGCATAGTTCCAAGTATCATCAAGGGCAACATCTTCGCCTGTTTCTTCTCCGTCCTCGTCCGTCACATAGAATGGCTGCTGATTGCGGATGCCACGGACAACTTTCAAATATTCTTCCGCAAGGGCAAGGTCGCAGTTGTATTTCTTTGAAAACTCACTGACCGCATCCTTGGTGTTATGGTACAGCCACGCCATTGACCGCACCATTTTGTAATTGGTCAGCGAGGATACCGACCATTTTTCTTCGCCCATGCGGAAACGGAGCATAGCATCCCGAATGAATGGAAAAATGTATGTAGCATACTCCGCA
>JBGVLO010000185.1:0-2371 GCA_045124315.1 Lachnospiraceae bacterium | reverse complement strand
CATTTTTTCCATATCCATTAAACGAATTGTTTCATATTCATCAAGATTCAAAATTATCGCTTCTTTCTCACCACTATGTTGTGCCGGAATAAATTCCAAATTGTGGGGAAAATGGCATACTCTTCTACATTTCGTTGGTCTGGGCATTGCAATTTCTCCTATTTCTTATAATAGTTAAATTCTAATTCCAAAATGGGCATATGTCAATAACCAAATTGACATATGCCCATAATTCTTTTCGTTTACACCCCTCAAATGGATGCGTGCTTTCCTATCCCTTCCTATAATGTCAAGCCCTAAATCATTGAATTTTCAGGCTTTTTCTTTAAATATTTACCTCATAACAAGAGCCAAAAGTGTAGAACAGTCATTGTATCAAGTACTGAATAGTTGAAAATGAGTAAACCTAATAAAGCATCCTTGATTTCTGCTTTATAAAGGCTATAATTTCTCTGTTCAACTATGATGGTGAACCTTCCGTGTCTAATGGTATCCTGTACCAACTTCCTTCGTCCCACCTGCTCATACACCGAGTGCCAGCTAAGCTTTCAAACAGGGTCATGCCCTACGGAGAGAACTACTGCCAGCTACAGCTCTTGTTTGTATTTGATTTTTACTGACCTTCTTTTTACTCCAAGAAAACTGATTTTCAGTGGACGCTCTCCCTTGTTTCATCTGTTGGCCTTGTTGTGATGTAGTGCTTCTTACACTCCATCCGGTTTACGGGTTTCTTATCCAGAACCCTGCTCGATTTCAGATCTGTCTGGAACCCAGCAGAGCTCTGGATTATGATACAATCTGTTGTTTTTATGCCACCTGTGTTAACTCCTGATTTGTTCTTACAATGTCTCCTGACATCTTATTCGGATCGTATGTTGTCCCCTTTGTCAGGATTGTGTAAATCACCCTCAGTATTTTGCAGGCTATCACTATGAGCGATTGCATCTTCTTTAGTGGATTGACTTTCCTGGTTGTGTAATACACATGCAGTTCCTTAAATTCCTTCGCATGCGCAACTGCCGATTTTGCTGCCTGGAATAACCAGTATCTTAGTCGTTTGCGTCCTCTGTGACTGATTTTGGTTTCTCCCTTATGCTTGCCGGAGCTGCAGGCTACCAGCCCTAATCCACTTAGTTTCTGTATTTCCTTTACATCGTCGAATCTTGATATATCTCCCATTTCTGCGAGTATTCCGGAAAGTGTGTTCGCACCGATTCCAGATATCGCAAGAATATTTTCTGCATGAGGAATCTCCATACACTTTTGATTCAACTGATTTTCTACATCTGAAAGTTGCTCGTCTAACTCGATAATTCTATTCACGAACCACTTAACTGCCTGTCTGCCTGATTCTGCTCCATCCTTAATACCTACACTTTTTCTGGCATACTCCAGAATAGAAGCTGCATTTGCATAGCCACGTCCGCGCAGCTTTGCATCATGCCAGATTTGTTTAATTCCCTCTGTTCCAAGTACAACCAGCTCGGCTGGAAAAGGTGCTGCCTTAAGAATTTCCAGGCAGAATGCCCCATCTACTTTTCCGAATGCGTCCTTATATTCCGGGAAATAGATTTTCATTTCTCTGTGAAGTCTATTCAGATTTCTTATTCTGTCTTCATTCAACTGATCTCTGAACATTGAAAGCCGACGGATATCTGCGTACAGTTTTTCCGGTAAATATGGCATTCCGAAGTTTCCATCTTTCACTAAATTTGCAATGAGTTTTGGATCCTTTGTGTCATCCTTAAGCTGACTGTTGTCTTCGACTTCTTTTGTCTGTTTTACAGCATATGGGTTTACCTGAACAACACTTATTCCATTTGCAACCATCCATGTGGCAAGACAAAACCAGTAATGACCTGTAGGCTCCAAGCCCAAAACTATCTGATTTTTATCATTTGCTGCAGCTATGTTTGTTGCCCATTCCTTTACACTTTGGAAACCTTCTAAGTTGTTGCTAAATGCAAATGCGGACTTACTGAGTTCTCTTCCTCTTGTATCAATAGCTCTTGCATAATGAGTTTCACTGCCTACATCGCATCCTAATATAAGCATGTCATCGCCAACAAAAGAAAGTTTTTCATTTTTATCAAATTTACCATTGGTTTCTAACTCATGCCAGGTTGAAGCTTTTAGATTGCTCATTATTACTTCAGCTTTTGCAATAATTTCCTGTTGTTCAAAAATATTTACCTTAACTACTTGATTTTTTTTCTTTGTGCCTTTAACATTCATTTTAGATACCTCTTGTATTCTTTAGATTTTTACCAACGGTCAGGTCAGTAATAATCTAAATTTACTTGAGGTATTTTTTATTGTCAATTTCTTGGCTTATTTAAAGTATACAGGAAGCTTTCATAATCACTTTCCC
>JBGVLO010000184.1:0-1677 GCA_045124315.1 Lachnospiraceae bacterium | reverse complement strand
TCATAATATCATATACCTCGGAAAGAAAACGGAGAATTGAAAATTGAAAGTTGAAAGTTGAAAATGATCGTGTGCTGCGCACAATTCAATAGAATTGCCGTAGGCAATACCGTCACTTTCCACTTTCCATTTTCAATTTTTCACTTTTCCTTCACGCAATTATGCTTTATTTTTGAAACTGCGTATTAAGTATCGTACATTATATATTACTTTTCCCAAAAAGAAAAGCAGGTAACGAAAAATTTACACTGCATCTGTCAAGTAAAAGTAGACACCCAAAAACCATAGCATTAGAAGCCCAGTTTGGTCTTGTACTGAACTGGGCTTTTATAGCCCAGAGCAGCTGCGGGGCGCCTGTTATTAAAGTAATAAACGTACTCATCCAATAGTTTGGGAACGTCCTCCACAGTCTCCAGACTGAAATCAAGGTATAATTCTTCCTTGATCCAACCATTCAGTGCTTCAATTATTGCATTATCTGTTGGAGTTCCCCCTTTCGACATGGAGCGGAGTATGTTATAATGCTCGTGAGCCCTCTGGAAGGCTTGTGAGGAGTAGACAGAACCCTGGTCGGTGTGGAAGACTACCTGGGGCGTCTGCTCCTCATTTTTCTTTCCTGCAAGTTTCTTCAATACTTCCAGACAATGGTAATACGGTTTATTGCTGCCAGCGATAGGTGTAGCCTGGTGCGCAAGGATTTCGTTGTTAAAGGTGTCAATAAGCAGTGTCCATTCCCAATTCTTTCCGTTATTCTTAAATACGGTCATGTCCGATACAACAATCTGGATCGGCCTGTCAGCGTTCCAGTTGCCGTCCACTACATTAGGAAATTTGATATGTTCTTCTCCTTCTTTCTTTTTGTATCGGTATTTACGGGCTTTGGAACGGATTCCTGCTTCTTTGCAGCATTTATGTGCCAGATTGTGAGAAAATACCCATCCTGTCGCCTGAAATACATCATCCGCAAGCATATGGTAGCCATGGGAAGGATGCTTCTCATGCTGTTCTGTCAATAATTCGGTCAACAGTATTCTTTCCTGCTCATATCGGTTCAACTTACCTTGTCGTCCCTTCCATTTGTAGTAACCGGACTTGCTGACTCCCATGAGCTGACAGAGAAAGACAATGGGATATTTGCTTTTCATTTCTTCGATGATTTCGTATTCACATCTTGTCCAGTAACGTACTCCCTGTTTGCACCAACTCCTTCCACCCAATATCCTTTTTTTAACCGTGCTATCTCGATTTCCTGCTTGGCCACCAATAACCGCAGCCTTTCCAGTTCTGACAGGTTCTTGCTTCTATGCAATGCCGCAAACTTATTGCCAGGACGTGCCTTTGGCTCAAATGCAGCTTCTCCACCGGCAAGGTATTCCTTCGTCCATCGGCAGATTGTGCTATGTTCTACTTGATATTCCTTCTCCAATTTCCTTACGGAAATATGGTCTTCCAAATGCTTATGTACGATTTCAAGTTTCTGCTCTGGTGTCCATACTCGCTTTTTCTGTCCCTTTTTCACCCTATTCACCCCCTGTTACCTTATTTTAGCATAAAGAAAAGGTAGACAACATGGTGGTTTTTCCATGTGTCTACCTTTATCTTACAGCTTTAAAGATGATACTTCCGGGGAGTTTTTTATTTTTTCAAATTTACCCGATAGGAGATTTCCTCGCTTTG
>JBGVLO010000183.1:0-88538 GCA_045124315.1 Lachnospiraceae bacterium | reverse complement strand
AGTGTTATTTATGTTTATTTGCGCGAGTGGCTCAGTGGTGGAGTATCGCCTTGCCAAGGCGAGGGTCGCGCGTTCGAATCCCGTCTCGCGCTTTTTAAGGTCTTAGAACTTAGTGGAACTAGGTTTTAGGGCTTTTTTGCTATATAGAAAACTCTTTCTTGTTAGAAAATGTTTCAAAATTTGGAAAGGAAGTATCTTATGACGGTTGCAGAAGAGTTAGTTAAGAAGTTGATTGAAAAAAATTATTCGATTTCATGTGCGGAATCTTGTACCGGTGGAAAGCTTACCGGATCTATCGTAGATGTGGCGGATGCGTCTAAAGTATTGCAGGCCAGTGTGGTGACCTATTCCAATGAAGCAAAGCAACAATATCTAGAGGTGTCAGAAGACACTTTGAGACAATTTGGGGCAGTTAGTGAAGAAACAGCAAGAGAAATGGCAATTGGTATTGCAAAGAATAACGACGCTCAGATTGGAGTATCAGTTACAGGAACTGCAGGACCGGGAGGCGGAACAAAAGAAAAGCCTGTGGGAACGGTATGCTTTGGATTTTATGTGAATGGAGTAGTGAAAACGGTCCGTAAGCAATTTGGAGACATTGGTCGCAATAATGTGCGGGATGCCAGTGTGAAATATGCTTTGGAAACGGTATTGTCTATGTTATAGTGAAACAAAAATAGGTGCCCCTTTTGGTTTATAGAAACCAGAGGGGCACCTATTCGTTTCGCATTTTAGTCTTCGAATTCTTCACCGTTTACTAAAATATGTTCGTCTCCTTCTATTGGAATTACAATGCAGGTTTTTCCATTGATGATTTCAGAAGTGATCTGATCGGCTTTTTCCGGATCCACTTGAAGAACTACTTCACCTTCTGCAAGCTCTTTCGAAGGAGCTCCTCCACTGATCTGAGAACTTAACAGGTCTAATTCTTTTTGTTCAATAATGGCGTCTTTTTCTTCAATGACTGTATTTTTTTCTTCAATGGTAGCTTTTAATGCTTTTACTTCTTGGGCCAGTGCCTGCTGCTCCCTTTTTTTGGCATTGGCCTCCATGGTTTTTTTGTCCACTAAAGCTTCCACTGCAGGTGCTTCATCGGAAAATTCTTCCTCGTAGGCCTTTTCGATGGTTTTCACTACCTGTTCAGGAATATCGCTTTCTATCATTACTTTTTGTAACAAGGCAGGATTCAGGAACAGCTCCTCGCTATCTTTTTCTGCCTCTTGTTGCTCCACCATTTCATGAAGCTCGCTTTGAATATCCATAAGAGTGGATTCGCTGGCTTCCGGATGTTCATCCATTGCCTGTTGGATTAAATCTTCAAATGCATTTTTTTGGATTGTGGCAGTTCTCTTTGCTGGACAACCTAAAAATTCTTCCATCATTTCTGTATGTGGCTCTTTTGCGTTGCGTGTATAGAAAATAACAGAATGAATATCCGTGCTTCGTTCAGAAAAAGCAGGGAAAATAAATCCGGTTTCCGGTGCACCAACAACCCAGTCACGAATACGGGAACCGATGCGATGTTCATCCTCGCGATAGCCCAATGCAGCCTTGGAAAGTGTCACAGGACAGATGGAGCACAGAAGATATTCATAGACTTCCTCTGATTCGTCCAATTTTTGATTGTCGCTGGTCTTTGTCATGACATCGTAGGCATCGTGGAACAGTAGAATTAAATAGTTTCCGGAATACACATAATTTTCAATGATCAAGTCCAGCATGCGATCAATCAATTCCTGATTTTTTAAGCGGCTCTCACGAATACCCATGAGAAACTGCTGCTTTCCACCGACTTCTTCCTCTTCTCTTGGAAATTCCAATGACAACAGATTATTATGAACCGTTCCAGATAAGGTTTTCTTTGCAATATCTAAATATTTATGCATTTCTTCTTCATCCAGATTTAAAAAGGTCTCGTTAAAGGTTACTACTTTATTCTTTTCAGAATCTACGTAACATCCAGCCATTTTGGTAAAACTGCATCCGTTTTTTGTAAAACGTTTCTTTAATTCAGCTATATCTTGCTTGTTCATATATTCCCTCTCTTTCGTTTGTCTTCTGTAGGTTACTAAGTTACTATACAATGATACTAACGAATTGCTCCGCTGGTATCATATTATAGTCATTTTTTATGGTATGTTCAAGGTTGCCGGGCTTGTAAGTTAGTGGTAGATGTGCTATAAAAGAATAGAATAATTCAGGACAAGAAAGAGAGCGGAAGAAAATGGGTGAAGAGAAGAAAGTTATGAGATCGGCAAAGATTTCTATCACATTTGGAGTATTAGGTTTAATACTGTCTTTGTTTTATGGTGGGGTACTTGGTATTGTAGGTTTGGTATATGGTGCATGTGTGCTGATCTATAAGCTGGAAGGACGTTATCTGGCTATTATTGGTATGATCACTTCTGCTGCGGCTATTGGCATTACCAGCTTGGTTGTATTGGTAGGGTGTACATTGATTCGAACTGGATTGTATAATGATCTCAATGAGATTGTGAATTCGGGTACAGTGACCCAAGAACAGTATGAAGAGTTTCAACAGAAGGTGTATGATAAATTGGAAACAGAATTAATGGCAGAATAGGGAGGAAAAATTATGCCTAATACATTTAAAGTAGGACCGTTGTATTTTCATATGTATGGTCTGATGATCGCAATAGGTTTAGTGGCAGCTACCTTGGTATCTTTGAAAAGGGCAAAAAAACAGGGGTTAAGCAAAGATGTAGTGTATGATATGTTGACAATGACATTGATTGGAGCTGTGTTAGGCACAAGGATTTTATACTATATTACTGTACTTCCGGAAATATGCAAGGATCCTTCTATATTGTGGGATTTTTCTAATGGATATGTGGTTTATGGTGGATTGATAGGTGGTGTTTTAGCAAATTTCATCTACTTCAAAAGAAAAAATCTATCTTTTTTAGAGTATGCGGATTTGGTTATTCCGCAGGTGGCATTGGGACAGGCATTTGGTAGAATAGGATGCCTGTTTGCAGGATGTTGTTACGGAAAAGAGACTGATTTACCCATTGGATTTGTGTATCACACTTCTGAATTTGCGCCTACAGGTGTACCATTGATACCAACACAAATTATTTCCAGTTTGGGAGATCTGTTATTGTTTGTTTTGCTGCTATTGTATAGTAAGAAAACAAAGATAAAAGGAAGAGTGTTTAGCGGATATATTTTATTGTATAGTGTAGGAAGGTTTTTAGTCGAATTTTTACGTGGGGATGAAGGCAGAGGAATTGTGGTAGGTCTTTCCACTTCGCAGATTATTGCAGTGATTGTCTTTGTGATCGGAGTAGGGATCTATGCAAATTTGCCAAAATTTTCAAGCCAAAATGAGGAGGAAAAGGTATAACAGATGAGAAGAGAAGGCAGTCTAGAAACATTTTCCGATGGAAAGTTGTATGAAAAGGATGACAGTGTAAAGGCGGATTGTCTGGAATGCATGGGATGTTCCGATTGCTGCCATGGTATGGGAAATTCGGTGCAATTGGATCCGTTGGATGTCCACCGTTTAAAGAAGAAATTGAGTACAGATTTTGAAGGATTGTTACAGGCGGGAAAAATAGAATTAACTTTAGCGGATTCCTTTATTCTTCCTAGTTTGAAAACCAGTGAAAAAAAGGATTCCTGTGTGTTTTTAAATGAATATGGCAGATGTAGTATACATGATGCAAGACCGGGGATTTGCAGATTATTTCCACTTGGAAGATACTATCACGACCGTAGTTTTTCTTATTTTCTGCAGATTTATGAGTGTAGTATGAAAGAACGGAGAGAAGTGAAGGTGTGTGACTGGATCGATACTCCGGAATTTGATACATATGAAGAATTTGTGGGGAACTGGCACTATCTTCTGAAGGATTTGGAAGGGTGGATTTCGAAGAATGGAGAAGAGAATCGAAATCAGATGGCCACAACTATTTTGCAGTTTTTTTATGCCACCGAGTATGGGGAAACTACATTTTATGAGGAATATGTTCTAAAAGAAGAAAAGTTTCGAAAGGCATTTGGCATTTTGTAAGGTCAAGGAAAAACATAAAATGTACATAAGAAGGGAGAATGGGGTATGCAGTATTTAGTGAAAAATTTAATGATTTCTGTTTCTAATATTATTTTAGGTGGATTTATAGGCATGATCATGCATATTGGATATGAATGGATGAACATGGGGCAGTTCATTGGCTTTGTCATGTTTTTGGGCACGATTATTGTTAGTTTCGTGTATTTGTTCCTAATAAAGAAATTTGCTCTCGGAAAGGATATGACCATTCTGTTTCCGGCATTGGGGCTTCTGCTTGGGCTTTGGATTGGATGGATATGCAATGTGTATACCTATTAAGATATGGATGAATACTAGTTTTTAAGGTGTCTTAAGAAAAAAGTAAGGAAATGTTAAAAAGGGAGGAAAGCCTTGCAAATATAGGCGATCATACAATTGTGAACAGAAAAAAAACAAGTTGTAAAAATCTTTTTAAAAAATTTACTTGATTTTTTTATTTTTTAGTGGTATCTTTATCAAAGACATTTACTTCTGGCGAATTTACGAGATAGGAAGTAGATTGGAGAGGTAATTGTGAGTGTAAAGAAACATATAGGAGGAAAAGAAACATGAAGAAGAAAATCGTAGCATTGTTAGCAGCAGTTGCAGTAGTTGCAACTGCAGTACCAGCTAACACAGTAGCAGACGCAAAGGTGAAGACAGCAACAGGTGATTCAATTACAACAGAAGAATCAGCAGCACCAGCAGCAACAGCAACAGCAACAGCAGTAGCATCTGTTGCACCAACAGCTGTAGTAACAACAGCACCAGCTGTAGTAACAACAGCACCAGCAGCAACAGCAACAGCAACAGCAGTAGCAACAAAGAAACCAGTAGCAACAACACCAGCTGCAATCAAGGTTGTAACAGGAACAGCAGTAGTAACAAACGGTGTGATCGTTAAGGTTGCTGGCGTTAAGTACAAAGTTAACACAGCTAAGAAGACAGCTACAGTAGTAGGTGTAGCATCTAAGAAGAAGGCTAGCTATGTTGTAAAAGACACAGTTAAGAAGGCAACTAAAGACGTAGTTGTAAAGAATGCTTCAGGAGCAGTTATTACTTCTCTTTCTGGAACATCTATCACATTTAAGGTAAAAGCTGTTAAGGCTAAAGCTTTCGCTAACTGCAAGAAGGCTAAGAAGATCACTATCGGAAAGAACGTTACAAAGATTAACGCTAACGCTTTCAAGGGTGACAAGAAGTTAAAGACTATTGTACTTAAGGGTAAGAAGACTAAGTTTGCTAAGAAGGCATTCGCAGGCGTTTCTAAGAAGGTTGTAATCAAGGCTCCTAAGGCTAAGGTTAAGGCTTACAAGAAAGCTGCTAAGAAGGCTGGTTTCAAGGGTAAAGTTAAGAAATAATTTCGAATAGAAACATTTCAACTGAAAAGATGGAGGCTTCCTCATGTGAGGAGGCCTTTTTCTCTATATAGGAAAGTACGCTCGGAGATGAAATCAGAAAGGGGAAAATTGAACAATGAAAAAGAATAGAAGAATTATGGCTGCTATGTTGGCTGTATCATTGGTGGTAAGTGCTACGAATGGAACAACAGTAAGTGCGGCTGCAAAGTTTAAAAAGACTACGGTATATATGAAAAAAGGAGCCACAAAGGTTCTGAAGATCAGTGGTGGTAAGGCAAAAAAATGGACAGTAGCCGGAAAGAAGCTTGTGAAAATAACCAAAAGAAAAGGAAAGAGTGTAACGGTAAAGGCAAAAAAAGCAGGGATCACTACTTTGACAGCGAAAATCGGAAAGAAAAAAGTGAAATGCAAGATTCATGTTGGAGTGACGAAACTTACTGCTACGAAGAAATTGGATGTTGCCATTGGAGAAAACGGAAATATAAAAACAGTGGTAAAGAATATTTCAGGGGACAATGTGACGTTTAAGTCAGATAATCCTGCAGTTGCAACTGTGAAAAAGAAGAGCAACAACAAAGCTGTTGTAACAGGAGTTTCCACAGGAACTGCAATCGTTACGGTAGGTACAAAATCAGGTATTAAGAAACAGTGTGTTGTGTCCGTAAGTTCTGCGATCACCAATCCTACTGTTATCCCTACTTCCGCACCGGCAGTGACAGCTACTCCTGCAGGGGTTGTAACAGACAAAGCGGTAACTACTGCACCTGCTATTACCAGTGCCCCTTCCATTACTACCACACCGACCGTTACTACAGGTGCTACGGTTACTTCAGGACCAGTTGTGGTATCTCCTACCGCAATTGTAAGAAAAATAGAGGAGTTGGAGAGGGGGATTCAAACATCTGGTCCATTGCCAAAAACAGAAGCTCCAACAGATACTATGGGTCCTTTTATAAGAGGTAAAGTGCAATAAAATAAGTACATGGTAAATGAGGAAGGGTGAGAAAGTGAACATCATTTTAGCGGCTGTGAATGCGAAGTATATTCATTCGAATTTGGCGGTATATTGTTTGCGTGCTTCTACTAATGAATATAAAGAACATGTGAAGATTTCAGAATATACCATTAATCATTTGGTAGATGACATACTGATGGATCTGTATAAGCAAAAACCGGAGGTGCTTGCATTCTCTTGTTATATATGGAACATAGAAATCATAAAGGAACTGGCAGTTGAAATAAAGAAAGTATTGCCAAATGTGAAAATATGGGCAGGAGGACCGGAAGTTTCTTATTCTGCCCGAGAATTTCTGGAAGAGAACAAAGCCTTTGATCTTGTCATGATAGGGGAGGGGGAGAAAACCTTTGCCCAGCTTGTGAAGGAGAACGTAGATGGAACTCTGACACAGGATAAATTAAGTATGGTGAAAGGGATTGCTTACAGACTTGGAACAAAAGTATGTGTCAATCCATTACGGGAAATTATGGACTTGAGCGAAGTGCCATTTCCGTATAAAGATATGAAAGATTTTGAACATAAGATTGTTTACTACGAAACTAGTCGTGGTTGTCCATTTTCTTGTAGTTACTGTTTATCTTCTATTGATAAGACTGTGCGTCTGCGTAATATGGATTTGGTAAAAGAAGAGATTGGCTTCTTTTTGGAACAGAAGGTACCACAGGTCAAGTTTATTGATCGAACCTTTAATTGTAATCATAAGCATGCTATGGTGATTTGGAATTTTATTAAAGAGCATGATAATGGAATCACGAATTTCCATTTTGAAATATCTGCTGATTTATTAAATGAAGAAGAGTTGGAGCTTTTGAATTCCATGAGAGTGGGACTGGTACAATTGGAAATCGGAGTGCAGTCTACCAATCCAAAAACCATAGACGGCATTCATAGAAGCATGAATTTGGATAAGCTCTCCTATGCAGTAAGGCGTGTACATGAAGGGAAAAATATTCACCAGCATTTAGATTTGATCGTGGGGCTTCCACATGAAGATTATGCGTCTTTTCGGAACTCATTTAACGATGTGTATGCTATGGAGCCAGAACAGTTGCAACTTGGCTTTTTGAAGGTGTTGCGTGGATCCAGGATGCATGAGGAACAGAAAAAATTCGGTGTGCGATACAAGGAAAAGGCCCCTTATGAGGTGTTAGAGACCACCTGGCTTTCCTTTGAGGATGTATTGCAATTAAAGAAGGTGGAGGACATGGTTGAGGTGTATTACAACAGCACGCAATTTTCCCATTCTTTAAAGTTTCTGATGCATTTTTTTGATACGCCTTTTGATTTTTACAAAGCATTGGGAGATTATTATGAAAAAGAGAATTTTTCGGGTTTTCATCATACTAGAATAGCCAGATATCAGATTTTGTTAAGTTTTATCCGGGAGACAAAACCGGAAATCGTGGAACCATTGCAGGAAATCTTAGTGTACGATTTATATTTGCGGGAAAATATGAAGAGCCGTCCGGATTTTGCCAGAAACCTGGAAGAATATAAAGACGCTTATTATCAGTATTGTAAGAAGATCCAGGAGGAAAACAAACAGGAAACACCTTCGGAGTTTTCTCATTACAAAGGTTATCAGGCGAGACAATTGTCACGCATGTTGCATATGGAAAGCTTTTCTTACGATATAGAAGAAATGCAAACAAATGGTACTATAAAAAAGACAGACACTCATGTGGTCTTTGATTATCAGAGGCGACATCCACTTACACTGGAAGCAAAAGTATTTCCTATTACAACAGAAGTGGAGGAGTATCTTAAAAACCCTGTGCCATTGATGCACAAATAAAGATTACAGTTCACATACCTGTGAACTGTAACATGTTTTTACAGAAAGAGGAGAAAGATGCAGACATTTATTGCAGTGGATTTAGAGACAACGGGACTGAGCCCGGAAAAAGACCATATTATTGAAATTGGAGCTTTGAAATATGTGGAAGGAAAGTGTGTGGAACAGTTTTCTAGTTTGGTGAAGCCACCGGTTTCTATTTCGTACAGAATAAAAGAAATTACTGGAATTGATGATCGTATGGTAGAAGAGGAAGCTGGTATTGAACAGGTTTTCCCTGCATTTTTAGAATTTGTAGGAGAAGAACAAATTTTACTGGGACATAATTTGAAATTTGATTTTTCCTTTTTGAAAGCAGCAGCCAAAAAGTTGGGATTTACTTTTGAGAAAAAGGGATTGGACACGTTGAAAATGGCTAGAACATTACTTACGGATTTGCCTAGAAAGAATCTGGAGACCGTAAGTGCACATTATCATGTGGTCAATCCAAGAGCTCACAGAGCATATGAAGATGCAGAGACTACTGCCAAGGTATATTTTAAAATGTTAGAAGAGTTTGGAGAGACTAAGCCGGAGGCATTTGTACCACAGGAAATGCAGGTTAAGATAAAAAAAATCGAACCTGCTACTTTAAAACAAAAAAATTACTTGCTAGATTTACTGAAATATCATAAAATAAAAGTTGAAGCATTTTTGGATGAAAAGGGAACCAATCTCAACGAAATGACCAAAAGTCAAGCGTCGAGAATGATTGATGAGATTATATTAAATTATGGGAAAATCAGGTATTAGTAATTGGGAAAATCCAATTACTCGTATTCATTGATGACATCGTAGAGGACCTTTTTTAAATCTATGGTATTCGAGAACTTTTCAACGACAGGAAGGAGTTCGTATATTTTCTCTGTGTTTCCCTGTTCTTTGTAAATACGGGCAAGAACCGTATAAGTTTTTCGAATGTCGGATCTGCAATGGATGGCAAAGTTTGCTACCTGGATGGCGTCCTCTTTTTGATCCATTAGTGCCAGTTGTTCGCACCAGTCTGCTAGTGTGCGAATGAGCAGAATATAGTTTTGTTCGTATTCTGCCAGAAGAGGTAGATTTTTTGCCCCATATTTCAGTTTGAGAGTAGTTGAGCTACTGTCAGATAGATTGCAGATGGGTTCTTTTGACAATGCAAGAATGGTTTCCTGAATTTTTTTGAGTTCAGGGGACGCATTCTCTTTGAATGGAAGTTGATGGGGATCGATTTGGATCAATGGTAAGTCCTTTAGACTTTTTTTGATTGGAAGCGAGGCTTTTTTTTCTAGCTGTAACCATTCTTCTTGTTCTTTTTCTTCTTCTTTTGTCAGAAGCTTTACCTTGAATTTGAATATAAGAAATAAGATGATCACACAAAATAATAATACGGGCATGGAATCCACCTTTCTAATTGTTATTTGTCAGCCGGGCAGAAATGATTGTACAAATTGCTGGCGACTGTTGGCTGAGCTGTTACGATTTGAAACTTTGATAATATTGTTACTGTATATGGAATTTTTCATAATGAATCAGTAATGTTATAAAATAATTTATTACACAGGAGGGAAATAAAATGTTATTTTTTCAGAACAAAAAAGTTCAAAGAATTGTATTTGGAGTAATCGCTGCAATCCTGATCCTTACAATGGTACTCTCTGTAGTTGCCTACATTTAGGATACCCAATGAAAGAAAAAAAGTCAAATAAGATGAAGGGAAAGACCATGAAGGAAAATACAGAGAAAAAAAGAAACAGGGCTCGTTTTTTCGCAACAATGGCATGTATCACTTTTGCGACCATAAGTTGTGTAGGTGTCATAAATGCTAAGAATAATGAAAAGGATGTTATCAGTCAGGGTATCTACATTGGAAATATCAATGTGGGTGGGATGACAGAGAAGAAAGCAACAAAGGCACTCAAGAAGTATGTGTCAGAAGTAAAAAGTGAGACGGTGGTTGTAAATATAGATGAACAGGAAGTGACCACTACTCTTGAGGATTTAGGATATTCCTGTGACATTTCTAGTTTTGTACATGAGGCGTTTCAGTATGGAAAAACTGGAGATGTGATACAGAGATACAAACAAAAAAAAGATTTAGAACAGGAAAATGTCGTCTTCGATCTTGCCTTTGAGTTGGATGACCAGAAGGTACAGGATTTTGTGAAGGAAGAGTGTACGGTATATGATGTTCCAGCAGAAAATGCCAAGTTAAAAAGAAAAAATGGGAAATTTAAAATTATTGAGGCAAAGACCGGCCGGGTCATTGTGGTGGACGAGACGGTGAAAAAGATAGAGACTACCATTGGAAGCCAGTGGGTATCCGGTGGAATCACCATTGATGCAATTATGAATGACGCTACGCCTCAATATGATGGAAGTACCTTGAGCGAATGTAAGGATCTGCTTGGAAAGTGTTCTACCAGCTTTGCAAGTTCCGACAGTTCCCGTTCACAGAATTTAGATAATGCAGCTAAATTGCTAAATGGTTATACCATTTATCCAGGTGAGACGTTTTCGGTTGCAGAACATTTAGTTCCATTTACAGAAGAGAATGGGTATAAGACTTCTAAGGCGTATTCCAATGGGCAGGTAGTAGATAGTGTAGGTGGTGGTGTTTGTCAGGCCGCAACTACACTGTATAACGCATTATTACGTGCAGAGTTGGAAATTGTAGAACGCTACAACCATTCCATGATCGTAAGCTATGTAAAGCCATCTATGGATGCAGCTATTTCGGAAGGGTATAAGGACCTGAAGTTTAAGAATAATACAGATACTCCAATTTATTTACAGGGATACACGTTAAATCGTTCCATTTATTTCAATATTTATGGAAAAGAAACCAGAGATTTAGAAAAACGTACGGTAGAGTATGAATCGGAGGTATTGGAGGAGATTGCTCCTGGCCCAGACAAGGTAGTTATTGATGAGTCGCTTCCGGAAGGTTATGAATCTGTAACACAGTCTGCACATGTAGGCTATAAGGCGAAGCTTTGGAAGATTGTGTATGAAAATGGGGAACAGGTGAGTAAGGAACAGGTGAACTATAGTTACTATGCTCCGGAACCACGCTATGTTACTAAGGGTGGAAAGGAGAAAGAAAAAAATACACCAAAACCTACCGAGGAAAATAAGGACAAGGATAAAACGGAGACAACAGCCACTAAGAAGCCGGAACCTACAAAAAAACCGGCTATGGCTGAGGAAAAACCAGAAGAAACTCAGAAAGAAACTCAGGAAGAAAAGCCAGAGGAAAACCAGGAAAAAGAAGTCAGTGCAGAGACTCCTCCAGTGGCGGAAGAGTAAAAAGCGTTTATTAAGCAGAAAAGAGGAAACACATGAAAGTCGGAAAAGTATCAGAGACCGTATTGAAGCGATCTGTTTTTAAACAATTACGGAAAAGAAGAGAAGAAGTATTGATACATGCAGGAGTAGGCGAGGATTGTACCGCTGTTTCAGTAGCTCCTGATGAAGTAATTGTTCTGTCTACAGATCCTATTACAGGAACTGTAAATGAGATTGGTACACTAGCGGTACATATTACGGCCAATGATATTGCCTCCAGTGGAGCAGAGGTCATTGGTATTCTGACAAGTGTGATTTTGCCGGATGGCAGCAGAGAAATTGCGCTTAAGAGAATTATGTCTGAGATGGAGAGTGTGTGTAAGGAATTGAACATTGAGATCATGGGTGGACACACAGAAGTATCGAAAGCAGTTAATCAGCCGTTGATCACAGTGACAGGAGTTGGAAAGATAAAGAAGGAGCAGCTGGTTGCCACAAAAGGTCTGGAAGTGGGAGACGAGCTGGTAATGACAAAATGGGCAGGCTTAGAAGGAACGGCCATTCTGGCAAACGATCATTTTGAAGAGTTAACTGGCCGATATACAAAAGAGTATATGGAAAATGCCAAAGAGCTTATCAAACATATTTCTGTGGTAAAGGATGCGAAAATTGCTTCCCAGGTGGGAGTTACCAGTATGCACGATATCACAGAGGGCGGTATTTACGGGGCGCTTTGGGAAGTTGCCAGTGCGGCCGGAATTGGCGTAGAGGTGGAATTGGAAAAAATACCAATCCGTCAGGAAACGGTAGAAATTTGTGAATTTTATGATTTGAATCCTTATCAGCTTATGTCCAGTGGATGTATGCTTATGGGAACCCAAAATGGAAATGCATTAGTGAAAGCATTGGAGGAAGCAGGGATACCGGCTGCCATCATAGGAAAAGCAGTTGCGGGCAATGATAAGGTGATCATTCGAGAGGGAGAACGCTTCTATCTGGAGCCACCTAAGTCGGACGAACTGTATAAGGTAGAATAAGGCTAAGTTGGTAACTGTTCAGGAAGTGAATCGTTATCTAAGCTGTAATATGAGAGGAAGGATGAGAGTATGGGAGTTATGAGGAATACAATATTGAAGACCATTGATAAGAATGGTCGTTTGACACCAGAAGAACTGGCTGTTATGTTGGGATATGAGTTGGAGCAGGTAAAAAAAGAGCTTGAGAATATGGAAAAAGAGCACATTATCTGTGGATACCCGACTTTGATCAATTGGGACAAAACAGATTGTGAGAGAGTGACAGCTTTGATCGAGGTGAAGGTAACCCCTCAGAGAGGGCAGGGATTTGATAAAATCGCGGAGCGAATCTATAAGTTTGATGAGGTGGAAAGTGTATACTTGATTTCCGGTGAATTTGATCTGGCAGTCATGATAGAGGGAAAGACTATGAGAGAAGTAGCAAATTTTGTGTCAAGCAAACTTTCTACTTTGGAGTCTGTGTTAAGTACTTCCACAAACTTTATTCTAAAGAAATATAAGGAGCATGGATTAGAACTGCATGACATTAATACAGATGATGAAAGGATGTTGATTACACCATGAGAAATCCGTTATCAAGCAAGGTAGTTGGGATACAGCCTTCTGGAATACGTAAATTTTTTGATCTTGTAAGTGAGATGAAGGATGCCATTTCTCTAGGTGTGGGTGAACCGGACTTTGATACGCCATGGCATATTCGTGAAGAAGGAATTTATTCGTTGGAGAAGGGAAGAACTTTTTATACTTCAAATGCGGGGTTAAAGGAATTAAAGGAAGAAATTGCAAAATATTTAAAACGTCGCTATGAAGTGTCTTATGATTATCAAAATGAGGTTATGGTAACTGTGGGTGGAAGTGAAGCCATTGATCTGGCTCTTCGTGCTATGTTGGATCCGGGAGACGAAGTACTGCTTCCTATGCCTAGTTATGTTTCGTATTTACCGTGTGTTACACTGGCAGATGGAGTTCCTGTAGTGATTGAATTGCAGGAAGAGAATGATTTTAAGTTGACAAAAGAACAAATACTAGAAAAGATTACGGATAAGACAAAAGTTTTGGTGTTGCCATTTCCTAATAACCCCACAGGAGCAATCCTTACAAGAGAAGACTTGGAGGAAATTGTAGATGTGGTAATTGAAAAAGATCTTTATGTGATTTCTGATGAAATCTATTCCGAATTGACTTACAACGAAAGACATGTAACCATTGCAGAGTTTCCTGGAATGAAGGAAAGAACGATTCTGATCAACGGTTTTTCAAAAGCCTATGCTATGACAGGATGGAGACTGGGTTATGTAGCAGCACCACAGCTTATTTTAGAACAGATGCTTAAAATCCATCAGTTTGCAATTATGTGTGCACCTACAAATAGTCAGTATGCTGCAGTGGAGGCGTTGAGAAACGGAGATGCAGATGTGGAACGCATGCGAGAAGCATATGATCAGAGAAGAAGATTTTTGATTCATGAACTTAGAAGAATAGGATTTGATGTATTCGAACCTTTTGGTGCATTTTATGTATTTCCAAGTATTAAGAAATTCGGTATGACCAGTGATGAATTTGCTACGAAGCTATTGGAAGAAGAAAAGGTTGCGGTTGTACCGGGAACTGCCTTTGGGGATTGTGGAGAAGGTTTTCTACGAATTTCCTATGCATATTCCATTGAAGATCTTAAGACAGCCCTTCAGCGAATCGAATGTTTTGTGAAACGACATGAAAAAGAATAGATTTTATTGTCGAATTATGGTACACTAGATATAGAGTGAATCAATCTACGGTCGGTATTTGTTTTGGTAGGGTTATGGTAGATTGTTTGTTACAGTTCGCATATCTGTGAACTGTAACGATTGTTTCGTATTAAAAGAACGATACATGAGAGAATAAATAAGGGGTCTTTTGTGTATTAGAAATTACAAGAGAGGGCTTTGTATTGCGAAATAGAAAGAATGTGTTAGGAGGAATACAGTATGGCGGGGTTAAGTGCAGAAATTATCAATCCATTTTTATCGGCAGCTATGCAGATGCTGAAGGATGTATCTCAGGTGGAGACTACCTTGGGAAAACCAAATGTGAAGGAAGCACATTTTGAAGAGGATACTATTGTAATTATGATTGGTATTACCGGAGAGATGAAAGGGCAGGTAATGTTAGCGTTCCCAAATGATGTGGCATGTTTGGTATCGGGAAATATGTGTATGATGCCTGCTACAGAGATGAATGAATTATATATGAGTGCAATCTGTGAATTAGGGAATATGATTATGGGAAATGCGGCGACTATTTTCTCAACAAAGGGAATTGGTATCGATATTACACCACCAACTGTTTGTGTGGGAAATATGACATTCCACCCGGCAGTTGCACAGAACATTTGTGTTCCACTGATTTTATCAGATAATAGAACCATTGATGTAAATATTTCAGTGAAGGAAGATTAATCATGTTGAATATTGTTTTATTAGAACCAGAGATTCCAGCAAATACAGGTAATATTGGACGTACTTGCGTTGCAGCAGGCGCCAGATTACATTTAATTGAGCCTATGGGATTTCGTATTACGCAGAAGGAAGTAAAGAGAGCAGGTTTGGATTACTGGGATAAGCTGGATGTGACAGTATATGACAGCTATGCGGATTTCTTGGAGAAGAACCCGGATGCCAAAGTTTATTACGCTACTACGAAAGCGAGACATACTTATGCGGATGTGAAGTATGAAGAAGATGCATACATTATGTTTGGTAAGGAGAGTGCAGGAATACCGGAAGAGATTTTGGTTCAGCACCCGGAGGAGTGTATTCGTATTCCTATGTTTGGCGAGATTCGTTCTTTGAATTTGTCAAATGCAGCTGCGATTGTTCTATATGAAGCATTGAGACAGAATGATTTTATGAATTTAAGTGAAACTGGTGAATTACATAGGCTTCACTGGTAAAAATAAGAAAAGAGACGATTGTTTTCGTCTCTTTTCTTATCTTTACATATCTATAGATGACAAGTTATATTGGTTTTGGAAATGATATGGATTGTGAAGCATTATGATTGCTAATACTCGTTTGGTGTGGTTAAAGTGAGGGTGAATGTAAATTCGGTGCCTGCCCCTTCCGTGCTGATAACATTGATATTTTCATTGTGTGCATTGATGATTTCTTTTGTGATGGAGAGGCCAAGTCCTGTACCCTTTTTATCTTTTCCACGAGATAAATCGGTCTTATAAAATCGTTCCCATATTTTCTTAATTCCGTCTTTTGGAATTCCAATACCAAAATCTTTTACAGAAACTAAAACTTTTTCTCGTTTTTCTACGGTGCGAATATGAATTTCTGAGTCTTTATTGCTAAATTTGATGGCATTGTCCAAAAGGTTGTATAAAATTTGCTGTATTTTGCTTTGATCCGCATTCACAAAAGTTTCTTTTTCGGAAAAGATAAGCTTAAGTTTGATGCGTTTCTGGTTGCAGTGTCCTTCAAAGGTAGCAGCAGTCTGCTTGATGATCCGGTTAATGTCAAAGGAGGTAATATCCAGGTGGTGTCCCCCCTGCTCAAACTGGTTCAGGGAAAGCAGATTGCTGGTTAGTTTCGTCAAACGATCCACCTCAAAAGTGATGACATCTAAATATTTTCCATGGAGTTCCGGTGGAATGGTGCCATCCTGCATAGCAATGGCATAACCTCGAATGGAAGTCAGTGGAGAACGAAAATCATGGGATACATTGGCAATAAAATGCTTTTGATAATTATCCAGATTTTTTAGTTGTTCCCTCATATATTCCAGTTCAAGATCCAATGTACCCAGTTCATCATTTTGTTTGACATTGGTAGGCAGATTATATTCTCCCTGGTTTGCAGCGGAAACAGATCGAAGAATGCGCTGGGTTGGTCGAATGGTGGTAAACCAAATAAAGAAGATGGAAATACCAAACACAAAAAGCATTAAAAGCCAGATTGTAAATCCAATGTCCTGATAATAGGCAACCTGTTGTTGAATTTTCTCCATGGGATAGTGGATCACCACATAGCCTTTTATGTGAAAACCACTGGATACCGGTAAAATTACGGACAACATTGGAGCCGGTTGTAAGGTGGGAATGGATTTGTTCACATAATAGTAATTATCAAAATAATCGGGACAATAATGCAGAACATCGATGGAATCCGGTTGCAATTCTTCGTTGGCAGAATCCAGAATGAGTCCTCCATTGCCATTGACGATCCATGTGCGCACACCAAGCAATTGGTCGGATTCTGCAATTTGCAAAGCAATATTTCCGGTGTTATAAATGGAATTGTTGTCAGTGGCAACATCGAAGTGATGTTCCTGTATATAGTGGCTGTAGGTGGACAATTCCGATTTTTTTTCAGCAATGACCTGTTCTTTCAGTATATTTCCTCCAAATAGGTGGAAAAGCAAAAGTAAAAGAACGCTGATCAGAACATAAAAGCTGATTGTTTTTTTTAACATAGATGTCTGCATTATTTACGCACCTCGAATTTATATCCAATTCCCCATACAGTACCAATTCCCCATGTTTCATGATCTTGGAATTTCTCACGAAGGCGTTTGATGTGTACATCTACCGTTCTGGTATCTCCTACGTAGTCGTAGCCCCAAATATGATCCAGCAACTGTTCTCTGGTAAATACCTGGTTTGGATGCGAGGCAAGAAAATAAAGTAGTTCCAGTTCTTTTGGTGGCATGTCGATAGGCTGGTTCTGATATAATACATAGTAATTGGTCTGATTGATGAGCAAATCCGGATAACTAACATAATCTCCTGTCTGTGCGGAGAGCACAGGAGTAGCAGTTTGTGTGGTAGATCCATTGTGAAATCTACGAAGAACTGCTTTTACTCTTGCTACCAGCTCTTTTGAGTCAAAGGGCTTGATCATGTAATCGTCCGCACCAAGTTCCAAACCTAGAACCTTATCAAAGATTTCTCCCTTTGCAGACAACATAATGATAGGAACTGTGGAGGATTTTCGAATCTCTCGACAGACACCATATCCATCGATTCCCGGTAACATAAGGTCTAGTAAAATCAGGTCTGGATGGAAACTTGGGAATTGTTGCAATGCTTCTTCACCATCATTTACAATTAGAGTTTCAAAACATTCCTTTGTTAAATATAATGAAATTAATTCTGCAATATTTGTATCGTCATCGACGATCAGTATTTTTTGTTTTGCTGCCATAAGTAAACTCCCTTCTAAGCGAACCCATTAACGAAATGTGACAATAGTTACGCCGTGATCCCCTTCTCCAAATTCTCCTACGCGATAGCTTTTTACATATTTACATTTCTTTAAATGGGCATGTACTGCGTTTCTAAGGGCTCCTGTCCCTCGGCCATGAATGATGGTGACTTGTGGCACATGAGAGAGATAGGCGTCATCTAAATATTTATCCAGTTTTGGAATTGCCTCAGCAGTAGTCAATCCGATAATATTTAGTTCGGTACTGATATTTGCGGTTTTTGTCATTTTAATCTTACCACTGCCGGTCTTTTTTAGTGTTGGGCTGGTAATTACTTCCTCATCAATTAACTCTAGATCTGAAATGTTCACCTGAGAACGAAGAATTCCCATCTGCACATATAAATCGCCCTTTGCATTTGGAAGGCTACTTACAGTACCTTTTAGATTGAGACTGAGAACCATTACGGAATCTCCGAGTTTTAGATCTTTGGATTTTAATTCTTTCTTTGGTTTCTTTTTGTTTTTTAAGGCTAATTTTTCTTCGGATTCAGAGAGCTTTTTGCGAAGGGCAGCTCGTTCCTGCTCCATAGCTTTGTTAAGACCGCTGTCTTTTGACCACTTGGTGTATTTTTTTATGGTGTCGTCTGCGTAATCTTTTGCTTCCTGTAAAATGGTGCGTGCTTCTTCTTCTGCACGACGAAGGATCTTTTCTTTCGCATTGTCGATTCGTTCGTTCTTAGCTGTCAATTTTTTCTTTAATTCTTCAATTTCTGCCTTATATTTTTTGATTTCTTCCTGTTCTTTTTCAATGGTGATTCGGCTTTTTTCCAAATCGCTGATCACATCTTCGAAATTCTGATCCTCATTGTCGATATAGGTCTTTGCCTGCTCGATAATGTAATCAGGAAGCCCAAGCTTTCCGGAAATGGCAAAGGCATTACTCTTACCTGGAATACCAATTAACAGACGGTAAGTAGGACGCAAAGTTTCTATATCAAACTCACAGCTGCCGTTTTCTACCCCTTCTGTAGATAAAGCAAAAACTTTTAGTTCGCTATAATGAGTGGTGGCAACGGTGCGGATCTTCTGATCGTGTAAATGGGAGAGGATGGACATGGCCAAAGCAGCTCCTTCAATGGGATCGGTTCCAGCGCCTAACTCATCAAAAAGACAAAGAGTGGTAGGTGTGGCCTGTTCTAAAATAGACACGGTATTTGTCATGTGGGAGGAGAATGTACTAAGGCTTTGTTCAATGCTCTGTTCGTCTCCAATATCTGCAAATACATCGGTAAACACTGCCAGTTCTGAGTGGTCAAAGGCTGGAATGTGAAGGCCTGCCTGTCCCATTAATGTAAATAGTCCGATTGTTTTTAACGTGACGGTCTTACCACCCGTATTTGGACCGGTGATCACAAGAAGATCGAAATCCTTTCCTAACATAACATCGATTGGCACTACTTTATGTGGATCGATCAAAGGATGTTTTCCTTTCTTGATGTTCAGATATCCGTTGGTGTTGAAGATTGGCTCACTGGCACGCATTTTTTTTGAAAGAGCTGCCTTTGCAAAAATGAAATCCAACTCTACTAAAACAGAGAGATCAGTTTGCAATGCTTCTATTTCCAGGGCAGCAAGATTACTAAGTTCTCCTAAGACCTTTTCAATTTCTTTCTGTTCATCTACTGCCAGTTCCCGCAAAGTGTTGTTTAGCTTTACAATGGCAACCGGTTCAATAAACAGGGTAGACCCACTGGAAGACTGATCGTGAACCATACCTGGAAAGGAACTCTTATGTTCTGCCTTTACAGGGAGACAGTAGCGACCATTACGCATGGTAATGAGACCGTCTTGCAACATGGAACGGGAACGGTTTAAAATCTGATTTAGCTGATCATGAATTTTCTGGTTTGTCAATTTAATCTGTCTGCGAACTTCCCGCAATCCAGCACTGGCATTGTCGCTTACCTCTTCTTCTGAGAGAATACAACGGGTAATTTCGTTATTCAGGTTGGACAATGGCTCTATATAGGAAAAACGGGTTTGCAGACAGTCTGGCTCCTCATTTTCCTCTTGTTCTTTTCTTCCATAAGTTTTTACACGCAACGCAACGGATAACAGACTGCTGATGCGAAGAAGCTCTGTAATGCTTAAGCTGGCGCCCACTTCCAGTCTTTTTAAGGAAGGGGTAATGTCGGTCATCCCTGAAAAAGACAGACTTCCCTTTTGCAAAAGATAAGATAAGGCCACGCTGGTTTCTTTCTGGCAGCGTTGAATTTCTTCTAGATCAATAGATGGTAAAAGGGAACGGCAACGTTCTTTTCCCATCTGAGAGCTGGCACAATCGGTCAGCATGGAAATGATTTTTGTATATTCTAATGTTTGAAGTGATTTTTTATTCATGTAGTTCCTCCATAATTTAATTGTAACGATTCAGCGCCTCCTAAGAAATAGAGCTTAAGAGAACTAGGTTTGGAATGGTTACAATCCACATTTTTGCCCCATAAATTTTTTTCGGGCAGACACTTTATTCTATCGTATTTTAGGGAAAAAATCTACACTAGCAAACCAAATGATTCAGGTGCTACCAAAATAAAAAAAACTATGGTATACTTAAATATATATGCCATTTAATGAATATCTGGGAAGGATAGTTATAAATGGCTGAAAGGAAAAAGGAAAATGGTAGATCTGAAAAAAGTCCAAATGATGACCATGCTGGCGGCCTTTGAGAAGAAGGAGCAGGATGCACTAGGTATTGTAAAATATGAATGTTGGGATTATGTTCGCATACAACTTTGGAAATTGCTGCTATCACTTAGCGTATCCTATGCCTTTTTAATGGGATTGGTTGGTGTCTGGCGGATGGATGAAATCATGGAGTGTATGACTGCTTTGGAATTTGATGGTATGATTCGCGGGGTAATGTGCGGATATATAGGGGTACTTCTTGTGGGAGCCCTATTGGGTGGGATGACCTACCACCGACAGTATCGAAAGGCGAAGAAGAAGGTAAAAGATTATGATCGGTTGTTGCACTTTCTGCGCAGGCATTACCGACAAGAGAATAATAGAAAGAGATTGTAGAAATGAACAAGAGTGGATATGTAAAACGGGCACTGGAATTTCGGGAACGAGTGTATCAGATATATATGGATTATGAGAATGTGCTGAAGAAAGTGTATTATTTTCTATTGGTATTTTTTATTCTATTTGCAGAAACAAGATTGTTACCTTATGAACACAGAGTTTCGAATGTGGGCATACTTTTGGGAATTTCTTTGATTTGTTGCTTTCTTCCTGTTAGTTTACAGGCTCTTGTTTCCATTGGGGTTATGCTTTTCTGTGTATGTGGGTTATCACCCATGCTGGCAGCGGGATTGATAATTTTGATATTGAGTATTTACTGTGTGGTGATGCACAGTGCAAAGGAAGATATCTTATTTCTTGTACTTGTGCCCATTGGGATTTTTCTAAAAATTCCAGCTTTTTTTGCCATTATAGCAGGTCTGTATTTTGGACCTGCAGTGTTGGGGTCCCTTGCGGGGGGAGTTGTGATCTATTTCTTTTTGCAACAGGTAAAAATGCATGAAGGTGCTTTACAAAAAGGAGCCGATTCCTTGGAAATACTAAAGTTGGTATTGGATGGAATGTTTCGAAGACCGGATATGTATTTGCTTCTTCTGGCATTATGCGTAGCATCTATTGGGGTATATTTGATTCGAAAACAGAAATTTGCATATATGTTTGAGGGAGCCATTGCCTTTGGAGGTCTTTGGTGTCTGATCCTGTTTTTGATTGGTTGTGTGGTCTTTCAATGGAAGTATGGCATCGTAGCAAGTTTGCTGGGAAGTGTCATTTCCTTGTTGCTTGCTTATGTTGTTCAGTTTTTTTATATGGTATTAGATTATGGAGCTGTGGAGGAAGTACAGTTTGAAGATGAGGATTATTTTTATCATGTACGAGCAGTTCCCAAATTAAAGATGACCCTTGAAAATCGTGAAGTAAGAAAGATTTATGCTTCGAAGAAACAGAATAGAAGTTAGGTTGTTACTGTTCACATACCTGTGAACTGTAACGCTAGGTTGTCTGCAGGTAGATGGAGTGAAAACAGATCCCATAGGTGTGGGTTAGGGAAGGAGGCACCATGGATAGAATTATAGAGTTTATAAAAAATTATGGTTTGTGGTTTCATTGGTCAGATATACATTTGACCGACTTGTTGGAGATGTTTATTTTGGCATTTGCCATTTATCAGATCATTATATGGATTAAGAAGACAAGAGCGTGGACTTTATTGAAGGGATTGGTTGTGCTTTTGGCCATTTGTATGATAGCAGTTGTCATGAACATGAATGTCATTCTCTGGATATTTGAAAAGTGTATCGGTGTGGGAATTACTGCGGTGGTAATCGTATTCCAGCCGGAGCTGCGTAAGGCATTGGAGCAATTAGGAAGAAAAGAATGGTTTAAGTATTTCTTTTCATTTGATGATCCGAAAGGGAAGAATGAGAAATTGTCCGCAAAGACCATTAGTGAAATTGTTCGTGCGACCTATGAATTAGCAAAGACTAAGACTGGGGCATTGATGGTCATTGCCAATGAGGAGTCCCTTAATGAATACGAGAGGACTGGTATTGTACTGGATGCAGCAGTAAGTAGTCAGCTGTTAGTGAATATATTTGAACATAATACACCATTGCATGATGGAGCCATTATCATTAATGAAGACAGAATTACTTCCGCTACCTGTTATCTGCCTTTATCTGATAATATGGAACTGAGTAAGGAATTGGGAACCAGACACAGGGCAGGAGTGGGAATTAGCGAGGTTTCAGATAGTATCACCGTTATTGTTTCGGAGGAGACAGGAAAGGTGTCAATTGCCTTGGGAGGCGAATTGATTCGAAATGTAGATGGGGAATACTTAAAGAGCAAGTTAGAGAATTACACAGGAATTGTAACCACAGAAAAGAGAAAACTAAGGATCTTAAATTTTATGAAAAAAAAAGAAAAATAGAGGTGAGTTGCATTTGAAGGAAATGATTACGAATAACTGGTCATTGAAGGTACTGGCAGGTGTCTTGGCTGTAATGGTATGGGTTATTGTTAATAATGTGGATGATCCGGTTAAGAAACAAGTATTTCATAATATAGAAGTGCAGATTCAGCACGAAGATGCCATACAGGATTTGGACAAGGTGTACGAAGTTCGTTCCGGAGGTGTGATCAATGTTACTGCGTCTGCAAAGAAGAGTGTGCTTCGTAAGATGAAAGCATCGGATATTGTTGCAGTAGCAGATCTTTCTAATTTGTCATTAACCAATGCAGTATCCATTCAGTTGTACTGTCCAAAGTATGACAGAGTGGAATTAAAATCAGATATTACCATGCTGACAATCGATTTGGACAACGAGAAGACGGAGCAATATAAAGTAGATGTTACTACGGAAGGTACATTGCCAGAAGGATATGCCCTTGGAGATATTAAGGTTCGGCCGAATTTAATTAAGGTATCCGGTGCAGAGTCTCAGATTGAACGAGTATCTGAAGTAAGAGTGAATATAGATGTGAGTGACGCCACGGAGAATTTTACCAAGCATATAGAACCGCAGGCGTATGATGCCAATGGAAAGCTAATGGATTCTTCCAGACTACAATTTAGTAGTGAAAAAGTGAAAGTGTCGGTAGAAGTCAATGAGACGAAGACTGTACCGATTGTGATTAATACCACAGGAAATCCAGCGGAAGGATATCATTTAATTTCAGTAGACTATGAGCCACAGAGTGTTCAGATAACGGGACAGGCACAAGTGTTGGATAAATGTTCCTCTATTCGAATTCCTTGTCCGATCAACAATGCTTATGAGGATGTGGAGACTGAGTTTACTTTAAGTGAATATTTACCGGAGGGGATTCGTGTTGTAAATGTTGTGGAAAGTATTAATGTGAAGGTAACAATCTCCAAACAAAGTCTGCAGGAGATCCGATTGCCTCTCAGCAATATTGAGATCCGAAATTTAAAGAAAGATTATACTCTGGATTATCAAGAACGTGAGGAGTATGTGATTGTTAAGGCTATATGGGCCGCTTCGGAGAGAAATGAACAATTGGAAGCATCGGATTTGTATGCCTATATTGACTGTGAGGAATTGAAAGAAGGAAGCAGCAGGCTGGAAGTAAGATTTGACACGCAGAATGAGATCAATATTGAAAATGTGGTATATGTAAAAGTAAAAGTGTCAGATACTTCTCACGCTATGGAAGAAATTATCATTACAGCGAGTCCTACAGAAACACCAAAGATAACCATAGAACCTACTGAAGCGCTAGAAGAGGAAGGGATAGATAAAGTAGAAAAAACAGAGAAACCAGAGGAAAAACCAGAAGAAAAAACAACAGTTGAAGATAATGTAGAATAGTAGTATAGTAGTATAGTTGTTTTCTGCGAACAAGTTTTGTGAAACAACCCTTTTTAGCGTTTATAAATTGGTTACTGTACAGAGGGTGCAATTGGTAAAATGCCAGATAGACAGGCGCACCCTCTGAATAATAACAAAAATTGGAACATAGATTTAGAAAGGATGAGTGCGTATGGTAAGCAGGACTGTTGTGATCGAGGACAAGTATGGAGTTCATATGAGACCCGCCATGCGTATATGTGAAGAAGCACAGAAATATAATGCAATTTGTAGCTTGCAGGTGGGAAATGCACATGTGAATCTAAAGAGTATCCTAAATGTATTGGCGGCTCGGATAAAAAAAGGTTGTGAAGTGACCGTAGTATGTGATGGAGAAGAGGAAAATCAGGCTCTGGAGGCTTTATGTGAGATTTTAAAACCAGAACATGGGGAAGTACCAACTGGCATAGTCGGAAAGGAATAGAACAGTGAAGAAATATATTGCTAATTTTAAGAGATATCAGTATTTGCTATCAGAATTGGTAAAGAAAGATATTAAGTTGAAATATAGAAGATCAAAGCTTGGAATTGTGTGGACTTTGATTGAGCCTATTTTGACAACTGTAGTGTTATCCATTGTATTTGGAACTTTACGAGATGGAAAGGGAGAGGATTTTCCTGTTTACATTTTGACCGGTAGACTACTCTATAGCTTTTATAGCAGTGCTACCAAAGTGGCTGCAAAATCCATTCGTAACAATGGCGGCATGATGCGAAAAGTGTACATTCCCAAATATATGTATCCTTTGGCTTCTGTAATATCTAATTTTGTGATTTTCTTGATTTCTATGGCTGTGTTGATTGGAGCTATGGTGATTTTTAAGATTGTTCCGAATGGATATACCATATTAGGAATTGTTCCATTAATAATTTTGTTTGTATTTGCTCTGGGAACTGGTCTTATTTTGGCTACTGCAGAAGTGTTTTTCAGAGATTTAGAGTATCTTTGGGGCGTTATTTTAATGTTTATAATGTATTGTTCCTGTATTTTCTATACTCCGAAGAGTTTGCATTTGGATGTGAGTATTTTGAAACTAAACCCAATGTTTAGTATTATTTATAATTTCAGAAATGCAGTATACTACAGAGAACCTTTGGATCCGTTTGCTTTGGTTTATTCCGGTTCTGTGGCTGTCATTTTGATGGTGATCGGTGTGTATGTTTTCTATAAGAAGCAGGATGAGTTTATATTGAATATATAGTATTTTATTTGGAGGCCAGATATGGAAAAGACAGCTAACAATAATAATAGAAAGAAAAAGAAAAAAAAGAATCAGGGGCCTGCTTTGAAGGTAGAACATGTTGGAATGAAATTCAACCTATCAAAAGAAAAGGTAGATAATTTAAAAGAATATTTTATTAAGTTTGTCAAGAAGGAACTGACATATCAGGAATTCTGGGCTTTGAAAGATGTGAACTTTGAAGTCCAGGCAGGAGACCGAGTAGGTATTGTTGGACTGAATGGTGCTGGAAAGAGTACATTACTGAAAGTAATTTCCGGAGTACTGAAGCCAACGGAAGGTTCGGTTACCACAAATGGTAAGATCGTTCCACTGTTGGAGCTTGGCGCTGGGTTTGATAAGCAGTATACAGGAGCAGAGAATATTTATTTATATGGTGCGCTCTTAGGATATTCCAAAAGTTTTATTGATGAAAAATACGATGAAATTGTAGAATTTTCTGAGTTGGGCGAATTTATCGATGTACCTGTGAAGAATTATTCCTCCGGTATGCGTGCACGACTGGGCTTTTCCATTGCAACAGTGGTGAAGCCAGACATTCTTATTTTGGATGAGGTACTTTCAGTAGGGGATGCACAATTTCGAAAGAAGAGTGAAGCCAGAATTCAGTCAATGTTTGCCCAGGGCGTTACGGTTTTATTTGTTTCCCATTCTCTGGAACAGGTGAAGCGTATCTGTAACAAGGCTATCATGTTGGAACATGGTACGGTAATTGCCCAGGGAGATGTGGAGGATGTGGCAACAATTTATTCTACCTTATTAAATAAGCAGAAGCGTAGAAGGAAGAGAAGAAAAAAGAGAGAGCAGCAGGAGCTTAATGAACAGGCACAGGCTATGCAGAAGGCAGAAAAAACAGAATAAAAGTCAGATAAATAAGAAGAAAGGCAGATCCTCGGATCTGCCTTTCTGTGTGATATAATCTTACTTTCCGTTTCTCTTTGCACGCATACGCATGGTGGAATCTAAGATTTTCTTACGAATTCTCAAGTGCTCTGGAGTGATCTCTAACAATTCATCGGTATCAATGAAATCCAATGCTTCTTCCAAACTCATAATTTTAGGAGGAACCAAACGAAGTGCCTCATCTGCACTGGAAGATCTTGTATTTGTCAAATGTTTGGTCTTACATACATTTAATTCAATATCGTCTGTCTTACCATTTTGTCCGATTACCATACCTGCATATACTTTTTCGCCAGGTCCAATAAATAAGGTTCCGCGTTCCTGTGCGTTAAATAAACCATAAGTAATGGACTCACCTGCTTCAAAAGCAATAAGAGATCCACGGTCGCGGTAAGAAATTTCGCCCTTGAATGGTCCATAGCATTCAAATAAAGTATTCAAAATACCATTACCCTTTGTGTCTGTCATGAAGTCACCGCGGTATCCGATTAATCCTCTGGAAGGAATTAAGAACTCTAAACGCTGATATCCGCCACTGGCAACGGTCATGTTTTGCAACTCACCTTTTCTCTGGCTAAGCTTTTCAATAACACTTCCGGCAAATTCTTCAGGAACATCGATGATTGCTCTCTCGATTGGTTCAAGTAATTTACCGTTCTCATCATTTTTATATAAAACTTCTGCTTTGCTAACTGCAAACTCGTATCCTTCACGACGCATATTTTCAATTAAAACAGATAAATGAAGTTCACCACGACCGGAAACCTTGAACGCTTCTGTGGTCTCAGTATCTTCTACACGTAAACTTACATCGGTATTTAATTCGCGCATCAAACGATCACGTAAGTGACGGGATGTAACGAACTTACCTTCCTGACCGGCTAAAGGACTATCATTTACCATAAAGTGCATAGCGATGGTTGGCTCAGAAATTTTCTGAAAAGGAATCGCAACCGGATTTTCAGGAGAACAAATAGTATCTCCAATGCTAAGATCTGCAATACCGGCAATGGCTACAATGGCACCTGGTCTTGCTTCTTCTACTTCTACTTTCTCTAAGCCTTCAAATTCATATAATTTGGTAATACGAACTTTCTTTGACTTGTCTGGTTCATGTGCGTTCACAATCGTAGCTTCCTGGTTTACCTTGATGGTTCCGTTGTCAACCTTACCAACACCAATACGGCCTACATATTCATTGTAATCAATTGTGCTGATCAATGTCTGAAGGCATGCTTCCGGATCTCCTTCCGGAGCAGGAATATAGTCAATAATGGTTTCGAACAAAGGCTTCATATCAACTGGCTCGTCGTTCTCTTCCAACATAGCATAGCCTGATTTGGCAGATGCATAAATGAAAGGACATTCCAATTGGTCTTCATTGGCATCCAAATCAATAAACAATTCCAGTACTTCATCAATAACTTCAGAAGGTCTTGCCTCAGGACGGTCAATCTTATTCAAACAAACGATAACAGGTAAATCAAGTTCCAAAGCCTTCTTTAATACGAATTTCGTCTGTGGCATAGGTCCTTCAAAAGCATCTACCACAAGAACAACACCATTTACCATTTTTAGTACACGTTCTACTTCTCCACCGAAATCTGCATGTCCCGGTGTGTCAATTATATTGATCTTTACACCGTTGTATTCTACGGCTGTGTTTTTGGATAAAATTGTGATTCCACGTTCACGTTCCAAATCGTTGGAGTCCATTACACGTTCCTGAACTTCCTGATTTGAACGAAAAACACCACTTTGTTTTAGTAGTTCATCTACTAATGTAGTTTTACCGTGGTCAACGTGAGCAATAATCGCAATATTTCTGATATCGTCTCTCTTCATTATATAACCTCTTTCTTTCTGTATAGTTTCCGTTCCTATTTCAATGCATAACAGTTTCATTGTATCACATTCGCTGGATTATACAAGATAAAATCATTTTTTTCGTGAACATTACAAAAAAGTAGTTCTAATCTATCATATCTCTGCATATATTAACTAATGAAAATGCATTCGTTTGCTGAAAATAGGGAATCCCAGCTGCTGTATACAGGCTTGCCAGGCAGCCGTATATACAGGGGTGAAGGATTAACCAAAACAGCGATGGACAAAAGGAGTACGTGCACATATTTCCTGGGTTCTTAATCGCAAGAATAGAAAACAAAGGTCAAAGGACCAAGAAAAAAGAGAGGAGTCGTAGTAGCAATGACAGATAAAATTTTTGACAACAATCAGGTGAGTGTAGCAGGGGAAATCGTAAGTGAGTTTGTATTTAGCCATGAGGTGTTTGGAGAGGGATTTTATTCCTTGTATATTCAGGTAGGAAGATTAAGTGAATCCTATGATGTGATTCCGCTTATGGTTTCGGAGAGATTAATGGATGTAAAAAAAGATTACCGAGGAAAATATATTGAGGTATTAGGGCAGTTCCGTTCCTACAACAGACATGAGAGCAGCAGAAACCGATTGGTTCTCTCTGTATTTGCCAGAGAAATTAGTTTGTGTGAGGAAGAACAGAACTGTATTAAACCAAATCATATCTATCTGGATGGGTACATCTGTAAAAATCCTGTTTACAGAAAAACTCCATTGGGAAGGGAAATTGCAGATCTTTTGGTGGCTGTAAACCGACCATATGGGAAATCAGATTATATCCCTTGTATCTGTTGGGGAAGAAATGCCAGATATGCAGAAAAATTCCAGGTAGGAGAACATATTCAGTTGTGGGGAAGAATTCAAAGTAGAGAATATCAGAAAAAAATTTCGGAGCGTGAAGTGGAAAAAAGGGTGGCCTATGAAGTATCTGTCAGCAAGTTAGAACGCATAGTAGAGGAAGAGAAAGAAGATGTATATGAAAAATATCCTGCAGAGTAGTGCTTTTTTTTGAAAAGTGTGATATAATCGTACAGTCTTTGAAAAATGGTTCTGAATAGATACCATGTCTTTTACAAAGAAAACATAGGAAACAAAAGAGAAAAAACGGAAACTGGAAGAGAAATAGGTGTTAGGTAGAAAGCTTCCAGACTTTGCAATACCGCGAACGCGCTAGAGTTTTGCATACAAAACTCTTTTTTAGGCGTAATAGGAGGAAATACAATATGGGTTCAGAAACCGCAGATAAAAAAATTGTACAAATCTACTATGGAAACGGAAAAGGAAAGACAACTGCCGCTATGGGACAGAGTATTCGTGCAGCAAGTAAAGGATTACGCACGATTATCATTCAATTTCTTAAAGGAAAAGATGCACAGGAATTTTCCTATCTTCAGAAGTTGGAGCCGGATATAAAACTGTTTCGATTTGAAAAAGCAGATGAATTTTATGGTGAATTGACACCGGAAGAGCAAGAGGAAGAGCGTAAGAACATTATAAACGGATTTAATTTCGCAAAGAAGGTACTGAAATCCAATGAATGTGATATGTTGGTTTTAGATGAAGTCCTTGGATTGGTGGATTTAGGGATCATAACCATAGACGATATTATTGAGTTGATTAATCTTCGCGAAGATTATTATAAACTGGTTATGACAGGACTGAGTATGCCAGAAGAATTAGAAGAATATGCAGATATGATCTCCTATATCGAACAGCGTAAGGGAGATTGAAAAAAGGGGCGGTTGCCCCTTTTTTATTCTATAGGAAAGTGCGTCCTATAGAGCAAGTCCCTCATGAGTGAGGGATATAGGGTGTTGAAGTGGACTTGTCCACTTTGTTCTATTGTCTAAATATAAAACAAAAAAGACTGCCAAAGCAGTCTTTTTCTTGTACGACTTTCGTTCATACATGTTTCAGAAAGAAACGAAATGTTGTTATTTCTATGAGTGTAAAGTATCGAATAACCTAAAATAATATGTGCGTATGCGACACATTAAAATGTACCGCATCAACAAGATACCATCGATAATCATATCTATAGTATAAGGCAAAAATGTGTCAAAGTCAATGGTTGAATAGTCCTATTTTATAATTGTTCCTGTTTTTTCTTTCATGGCTGCTTTTGCATGTTCCCAATTTGTGATGATTGCCTTGCGGTAATTCTTTGTTCCAACAAATTCCATAGAAGCATTTACTTTAGGGAGCATAGAATGCTCACCGAAATGTCCTTCCTGAGCATATTTCTTCATCTCGCTGACAGATACTTTGTGTAATTCTGTCTGGTTTGCTTCTTCATAGTTCAGACATGCATTCTCCACTCCTGTAAGGAATACGAGCGCATCTGCATCTACCTGATCTGCAAGTCTTGCTGCAATGGTGTCTTTCTCGATTACTGCACTGGCACCCTTTAATATAGTATCCTGTTGTAATACCGGAATACCGCCGCCACCGCAGGCGATTACGATCTGATTTGCATCCAAAAGAGTTTTGATGGCATCAATTTCGTAAATTTCAATTGGTTTAGGAGCAGCAATAATACGACGATAACCACCATCCACTTTCACCGTGTGATTTCCTTTGTCTTCTTCTGCTTTTGCTTCTTCTTCTGTCATTAAGCGGCCAATGATCTTTGTAGGTTCTGTAAAGGCGGGATCAAAAGGATCCACACGAACCTGAGTAATTAAAGTGGAAACTGTCTTAAAAATTCCACGGTTTAATAATTCAGTACGGATGGCATTTTGAAGGTCGTAACCAATATATCCCTGACTCATAGCGCTACATACAGACAGAGGAGCAACCGTGAATTCATTATCAAGACGGCTAAACTCTGTCATAGCGGAATGAATCATTCCCAACTGAGGTGCGTTACTGTGAGTAATCACTACCTGATATTTTTCTTCTACTAAATCGGCAATGGCTTTTGCGGCATTGACAACCGCTTTCTTCTGTTCGTTATATGTAGTTCCTAATGCTGCATGTCCCAATGCAACAACGATTCTCTTACTTTCCATAATATATCCTCTCCTATCCTATATAATGAAGTTGGGATCAAAAAGCATTTTGCCCCAATGATACCTACGAATTGCTACGCTGGTATCATATAATAACGCTACCCCGTCTGAAAGGACACAAGCTTGCTCGTACGCAAATGGTCCTTAATTTGTAAGTGCCCTGTGCTATTTTGCACATAGCTGTTCTAATCTCTGAACAGTTACAAAAATACATACCAATAATATACCACAAATCTACTATAAGGTCAAAATGGAAAAGCAATTTTGACAGAATATTATTTTTTGTATAAAATGAGAGACGAGTCTTGAAAACAGACGGGAAAGAAACGCAAAAATATATTCATACATGGATAGAGAAAGGTGTGTAATATAGAAATGTTGGAACAAAATAAATTTCTGGAACTGCTAAAAGAAATTGTGGAAGTGGCAAAAGTGCAAGAAGGAAAGATTACAAAGGAAGAAGTTGTGTCTTATTTTGATGGCATGGATTTGACAGACCAACAGTTTGAGGCAGTATATCAGTATTTAGGGGATAATGGAATTAAGATCCCTGGATTTGTACATAAAGAGGTAGAACAGGAAAAAACGGAAAAGACAGAAAAACAGGAGGAAGATTCTGTGGCCCATCGTCTGTATTTAGAAGAAATACAGGATATAAACACCATTACAGAAGAAGAGAAAAGAAAACTGGTATTGGCAATTCGGGATGGACAGGAGCAGGCCAAAACCCAACTGTTCAATGGATATTTGTCATTGGTAGTAGAATTGGCACAAAGGTATTCAGGAAAAGGAATGCCAATAGAAGATCTGGAGCAGGAAGGAAATATTGCACTTTTTCAAGCGATTGAAAAAGTAGGGGAAATTGCAAAATTGGAAGATGTGGATACCTTCCTTACGGAGAGTGTTCGTCAGGCCATGGTGGAAGCTGTGGATGAAGAAATTGGAAATAGTGATTGGGAAAATTCCATGCTTGCAAAATCCAATTTAGTAAATGAAGCAGCAAAATATTTAGCTGAGGATCTGGGAAGAGTAGCTACAGTCCAGGAATTAGCAGAATATACAAGACTAACCGAACAGGAGATTCTGGATCTTCGTACCTTATCCCTGGATGCAATTAAGGTTGGAAAGGGAGAATAAGAGGCAAATACAAAAAAATTACAAAAAAATAGGATAGTCTGATAAAACAAGGAAGATTTATATTTTGGCTGGATAAGGAATGTGTGCAGAAAGGATACTACATATCCGGCAAAGAGATAGGAGAATGAAAATGAAGAAGCGAACATGGAAAAGAAAAGTAATGGCAAGTATGCTTGCTGCCGCTGTGGTGATCAGCGGTACACCAAGTGACGGGATTTTGTTTTCGATAGATCAGGTATCTGCAGAAACAGAGCAGAATGAAGAAAATGATATTGTTTTTAGCGACGATCAGATTGAGGCCTTGGAAGAACAGGGATTTGAGGTATGGGATGATGGAACTTTGTGGGGGTATACCGGAACGAAAAAGGAGATCCTGATTCCGGAAGGAGTTAGGTGTATATGTGACATTAACAATTCGGAAGTTACTAAGGTTACCCTTTCATCCAGTGTGACAACAATAGGCTCATATGCGTTTTGTGGTTGTGAAAACTTAAAGACAATCGTCATAAATGATGGACTGAAGAGTATTGAAGATGGTGCATTTGAAAACTGTGGTGAATTGAAAAATATTGAATTAAATGAGGGATTGGAACGGTTAGGTGCGTATGCTTTTTATGAGTGTACTGCACTGGAAGAAATCGTTCTTCCTAACAGTCTTAGACGCATAGAATGGGAAACTTTTTATGGGTGCACCTCGCTCAGAAAAGTAGATATGGGTCAGGGTGTGGAATTTATAGACGAGGAAGCGTTTTACGAGGATCAGGCGTTAAAAGAGGTCAAATTTTCAGACAGCCTGCTTGAAATTGCCACATGGTCTTTTCGGTCTACTGGTTTAGAGAACGTAGAGTTTCCTGATAGTCTTGAAATAATCGGTAATGGGGCATTCGGTGATTGTAAGGAGTTGACGTCTGTAAAGATAGGAAAAAAACTTCGGGAGATTGGGCAATATGCCTTTTCAAATGACGCTAAATTGGAGTCAGTTGATTTGCAGAGTGAAAGCCTGCAGAAAATAGGAGCAGATGCGTTTGGTGATTGTGTTGCACTAAAAGAAGTTGTGTTAGCCAATTGTGATACTATTGGTGAGGGAGCCTTTTGGCAGTGCGAAAATATTGAGAAGGTAATACTGGGAGAAGGCGTGAAAAAGATTGAGGGGGATGCGTTTTATCATTGCACAAACCTGAAAGAGCTGAAAATCGGATATGGAGTGGAATTCATAGGGGATTGTGCATTTGAGTTCTGTGAAAAAATAGAAGTGCTGGATATACCTTCGTCTGTATCTTACATAGGAAATAGTGCATTTTATGGATGCGAGAATGTAGGGGAAGTCTATTTTCCAACCGGAATAAAATATCTTGGAAAATATGCCTTGGATAGTACTGCATGGATGGAAACGAAAATAGCAGAAGCGAAGAAAAATGGTGACCGGTACATCAAGGAAGGAACTATTTTGTTAGACACCTTATATTATGTTGATTCTGGTTATGAGGATACCCTGACGATTCCGAATGAGGAAAGTGGAGAAGTCACAATTATTAGCTCTTTAATGACAGATGCAGAAAAAGTAACCATTGGTGATGGAGTGATTTCAGTAGGCGGTATTTCGGACTGCGCTTCCGAAGGGAAAGGTGGAATAAAGGAGATTGTTTTCTCGGACGGCGTGAAATATATTGGTGCCAATGGGCTTTGGAGTATGCCTAAGTTGCAAAAAGTAACATTGCCGGCATATCTGGAAGAAATTCCAGCTGGTCTGTTTACCTATGATGAATCACTTGTTGATGTGAAAATTCCGGAAGGAGTAAAAGTTATAGGGGCGTATGCATTTGAAAGATGTACTTCCCTGGAAGAGCTGGATCTGCCAAAAACATTGGAAAGTATAGGCCCTGGAGCATTTGATGAAGTTCCTAAGCTAAAAGAACTTTTTGTTCCGGAAAATGTAACTTATATTGGTTATGACGCATTTGGAAATTATTTTGAGGATGAGGAATCTAAGGATGAAGACTATGAGGATTCAGAGGGGTCAGAGGGTGAATATACGTATCTGAAGAATAATATGACCATAGTAGGATATGAGGGAACCTTAGCACAGCAATATGCCGAGGACAATAACATTCCATTTAAAAGTGCCGGTATCATAGATTTCTTTAAAGAAGAAACCGCTACAATTTCCAGCAAAAAGAAAAACCAGTTAGCAGATAAGACTGCAAAAGATACAGAGGGACAATATAAGGTTACTTTGGTGACGGATGGCGGAAGCTGTGAAACAGACTGTATCTATGTAAATAACGGAGAGCAATACGAAAATCTTCCGGCCGTAAGTAAAGCCAATGCCGTTTTTACGGGCTGGTATACACAGCAGGAAGGTGGCACAAAAGTAGAGAATACTACTGTTGTGAATATTAATTCTGATCAGACCTTGTATGCCCAGTATATGAGTTCTGCCTTCACGATTAAGTTTGATGGGAATGGAGGGGAAATAGAAGGAATTTCCTCAAAGTCCGTAAATGCCGGTGAAACATATGGTGAGTTGCCAAATGCCACCATGGAAGAATACGAATTTGTTGGTTGGTACACACAGAGAGATGGTGGTCAGTTGATCACAGAAAATATGGTCGTAGGTGGTTTGGATGGAAAAAAGGAAACTACATTGTATGCCAAGTGGGTATCCAAGTCACAGCGTATCGATTTTGACAGAGTACATTATAGTTTTCTGAATAATCGAAGTGCGTTTGGTTATCCAACCCCATATAAAGTTCCATACAGTGTGTTTAAGTTTTTATATGGTGACAACAGCAAAGCACAGGAACTGAACAGTATTTGGCCAAATTGGGGAGGAAACTGTTTTGGAATGGTTTCTACAGCGATGATGCTTGGTATCGAGGGAGATGGTATTGAACTTACGGATTTTAATGAGAAATATACGAAAAACAGCGAGTTATCAGTGAATTCCATGAATGCAGGATTACAGATTAGTCTGACTCGATTTATTGAGGCATTGCATATTTCACAGGTGGAAGATGAAGTGGCACAGAATACCAGCAGAACAAAGAATGATTTGGTTGCTTTGAAAGAAGCGCTGGACAATATGAACAAATCAGATGGATTGCCGATCATACTGAATATTTATTCTTCTCCACAATCCGGTCATGCAGTGCTGGCATACAAGTCAGATGATACGAAGATTTATGTGTACGATCCAAACTATACAACGAAAGAGCAGTATATCAGCATTACCCGTGATAAGAACCAAAATATTATCAATTGGAGTTATAAAATTAACGGTTCAGAACCATGTGGAAATCAAATTGAAGGTAGTTCTATTGCCTTTGATAATTATGTGACGGTTTTGCGAGCATGGGAAAAGAGAAACAGTAAGTGTTACAGCAATAATATCTTAGTTTGTTGTAATGTGGCAAACTACAATATTAAAGATGAGAGTGGAAAGAAAATTGCTACTGTGAAAAGAGGAAATCTGATTACAGACCGAGATGATATTTTCATGGCAGATGCCAGCAAAGAAAATAATCCAACGGATGAATGCAGAATTTATCTGCCGGCAGGTACCTATACCGTTGAAAATACTTCTACGACGGAAGATTTTGAGTTGAGTGTGGTAGGAACCGAACGAAGCCTTACAGCCAATACAAAGAGTAGAAATGTAAAGGTTGTTCTGAAGGATACGGAAAATGCAAGTGAGTGTTCCGTTACGCCGGAGGAAGGAGAAAATTATTCTATTGAGATGGATTCCACTGCTGTGATCGATAGCAAGAGCCAGGTGGTAGTAGAGGGAACCGGAGATGGAAGTGAAATCCAGATTGAGCAGAATCAGGGAGCAATTGCTTTTGAAAATTGCGAAAATGCTACGATCAAAGCAGATGAAAAGAACGTTTCTCTTGTTGACATCAACGCCAGCGCAGGACAAGGGGGAAGTATTTCCAGACAGGGAAGTAAGTCTGTGATCAAGGATGAGGATGCATGTTATGCCATTACCCCGGATAAGGGATATATGGTAGAGGATGTACAAGTAGACGGTAAGAGTGTAGGAAATGTGTATTCTTATACCTTCTCAAAGGTGGCGGAAAATCATAAGATTTCGGCAAGCTTCAAGAAAGCGGATATGGCGGCTGCCACTGTAACTGTTATGGATGCAATTGTAAAGGGAAGTTTGCCAAAAGTGAAAGTGCAGATTGGAAACCAGGTTCTTACGGAAAAGGATGATTATCGTGTGTACGATATGGGCGAAACCGATACAAAGAAAAACCTTAAAATTGTTGGTCTGGGAGCCTATGCAGGTACGGTAAAGACGGTAAGCTTTGATTTTGGTACCCAGGCTGGAACTGTGTTGCCGGGAGATAATTCAGGTTCGGTGGCTGGCAATCCAACCCAGCAGCCTCAGACAAGTGCTACACCAAGTGTAACAGCTACTCAGGCACCGGGAGAAGTGGTGACAGCAACCGGTGATAGCGTGAAACAAGATGTGTCCAAGGTTCAAGTAGGTGACATAGTCGAAAATGGAATTATTGAGTACAAGGTGACAAGTACAACAAAGAAAACCGTGTCAGCGGTTAAAAGTGTTGGAAGTGCCAGAACCGTAACTATTCCTGCCAGTGTTAAGATAGAAGGAGAGAATTACAAAGTTACTGCAGTTGGTGTAAAACTTTTCATGAATGATTCTTTTGTGAAAAAAATAGTGGTTGGAAAGAATGTAAAATCCATTGGAAAAAAAGCATTTTTTGGAGCATGGAATTTGAAAAATATTGTAATTCAGACCAAACAGTTGAAAAGTGTAGGTGCAAAGGCGTTTACTGGAACCTATAAGAAGGTAACGGTGAAAGTACCTTCCGGCAAGAAGGCAAAATACAAGAAGCTCTTGAAGAAGAAAGGCCTTTCTGCCAAAGCGAAAATAAAATAAAAATGGGTAACAAGCACTTTACAATAGTTTGAGTGTACCCGTATAGGGAGTTGTAACAGGACAGCCTCCGGCTGAACTGTTACAACTCCCTGTTTTGTACTGTTGCGGAAACCTTGACAATAAGTAGAAATACAGAGTATACTGAAAAGTAATCGAGTTGGTTTGGAAAACTTTTCTAGGTGAAGGTACTGTCCAAACCATACAAATTACAGAAAATTGAAAAGGAGAAGTGGTTATGAATTTTAAAGTAGCAGTAATTAAAGGTGACGGAATTGGACCGGAAATTGTTACAGAGGCACAGAAAGTACTAAATAAAGCCGGGGAGAAATTCGGTTTTACTTTGAGTTATGAAGATGTCTTGATGGGTGGTTGCTCTATCGATGCTTGTGGAGAACCTTTGACAGAGGAAGCTATTGCAACCTGTAAGGCAAGTGATGCTGTATTATTAGGCGCAATAGGCGGAAATACATCTACTTCTCCATGGTATAAATTAGAGCCTTCAAAGAGACCGGAGGCGGGATTGTTAAAGCTTAGAAAGGCACTGAATTTGTTTGCGAACCTGCGTCCTGCATATTTGTATGACGAATTAAAAGCCGCATGTCCATTGAAGGAGGAAATCACAGAGGGTGGTTTTGATATGATGATCATGCGAGAACTAACAGGTGGTTTGTATTTTGGTGATCGAAAGACAGTAGAAGAGAATGGCGTATTAAAGGCATATGATGAATTGACTTATGATGAGAACGAAATTCGTCGGATTGCAAAACGTGGTTTCGATATTGCCATGAAGAGAAACAAGAAAGTAACCAGTGTGGATAAGGCAAATGTATTGGATTCCTCAAGATTATGGAGAAAGGTAGTGGAGGAAGTGGCAAAAGACTACCCGGAAGTATCCTATGAGCATATGTTAGTTGACAACTGTGCAATGCAGCTGGTAAGAGATCCAAAGCAGTTTGATGTTATTTTAACAGAGAATATGTTTGGAGACATTTTATCAGATGAAGCAAGTATGGTAACCGGTTCGATCGGAATGCTTTCTTCTGCTAGTTTGAATGAAACAAAGTTTGGTTTATATGAGCCAAGTCATGGATCTGCACCGGATATTGCCGGACAGAATAAGGCTAATCCAATTGCTACGATTTTATCAGCAGCAATGATGCTTCGTTTTTCGTTTGATATGGATGAGGCAGCAGATGCCATTGAAGCAGCGGTTAAGAAGGTACTGGAAGATGGATATCGTACCGTGGATATCATGTCAGAAGGAAAGACTCAGGTTGGAACCGTTGAGATGGGAGACTTGATCTGCCAACGCATTTGATATAGTCCGTAAAGACGACGAGTGCAAATATGTGATACCGGCGTAGCAATTCGTAGGTATCAATTGGTGAGCAAAATGTGCCTTTTGACCCCAATATCAATAGATGAGAATAGGGAGGTTTTTGGATTGTTTAATAGTGGAATTGTATCGACCATTATTGTGTTTATCGTATGTTTTGCAGCTTCTTGCTATGTGGGATATCGATTTACAAGGATTCTTACAAAAACAGGCCATAAAAAATCGGATAAAGAGATAAGAAAGGATGAAAATTATGAAGAGTGATGCAGTAAAAAAAGGAATTGCAACCGCACCTCAGAGATCTTTGTTTAACGCATTGGGATTGACAGAGGAAGAATTACAGAAACCATTAGTGGGTATTGTAAGTTCCTACAATGAAATTGTACCTGGACACATGAATATTGATAAAATTGTAGAGGCTGTAAAGATGGGAGTTGCCATGGCAGGAGGTACTCCAATCGTATTCCCTGCAATCGCAGTGTGTGATGGTATTGCAATGGGACATACAGGAATGAAGTATTCATTGGTTACCAGAGATCTGATTGCAGATTCTACAGAGTGTATGGCTATGGCACATGCATTTGATGCATTGGTTATGGTGCCAAACTGTGATAAAAATGTACCGGGATTGTTGATGGCAGCAGCCAGAGTAAACGTTCCTACTGTATTTGTTAGTGGTGGGCCTATGTTGGCAGGGCATGTACAGGGACATAAGACTAGTCTGTCTAGTATGTTTGAGGCAGTGGGCGCACATGCAGCAGGTAACCTTTCAGAAGAAGGTGTGCAGGAATTTGTAAATAAGGCATGTCCAACCTGTGGTTCTTGTTCAGGAATGTACACAGCTAATTCTATGAACTGTCTGACAGAAGTACTTGGTATGGGATTGCCTGGAAATGGAACTATTCCAGCAGTATATTCTGAAAGATTAAAGCTTGCAAAACATGCAGGTATGAAGGTTATGGAGATGTATGAGAAGAACATCCGTCCAAGAGATATTATGACGAAGGATGCGATTTTAAACGCACTTACAGTAGATATGGCATTGGGATGTTCCACAAACAGTATGTTACATTTACCTGCAATTGCTCATGAAGTTGGATTTGATTTTGATATTGCATTTGCAAATGAGATCAGCGAAAAGACACCAAACTTATGTCATTTAGCACCAGCAGGTCCTACTTATATGGAAGACTTAAACGAAGCTGGTGGAGTACATGCTGTTATGAATGAATTGGATAAGTTAGACTTGTTAAATAAGGATTGTATTACTGTTACAGGAAAGACCCTTGGAGAGAATATTAAGGGTTGTGTAAACCGTAATCCAGAAGTCATTCGTCCAGTTGACAATCCATATAGTCAGACTGGTGGACTTGCGGTATTAAAAGGAAATCTTGCACCAGACGGAAGTGTTGTAAAACGTTCCGCAGTGGTAGCAGAGATGATGGTTCATGAAGGACCTGCCCGTGTATTCGAGTCAGAGGAAGATGCCATTGCAGCGATCCGTGGTGGAAAGATCAACGCTGGTGATGTTGTGGTGATCCGTTACGAAGGACCTAAGGGTGGACCTGGTATGAGAGAAATGCTAAATCCAACATCTGCTATTGCAGGTATGGGATTAGGATCTTCTGTAGCTTTGATTACAGATGGACGTTTCTCCGGGGCTTCTCGTGGAGCTTCTATTGGACATGTTTCACCGGAAGCAGCAGTTGGAGGACCAATTGCATTAGTAGAAGAGGGAGATATTATTTCTATTGATATTCCTGGACTTAGTCTGAATGTGAAAGTATCGGACGAAGAGTTAGCAAAGAGAAAAGAAAAATGGCAGCCAAAGGAAAAAGAAGTAAGTGGATATCTTGCAAGATATTCGAAGATGGTTACTTCTGGAAATCGTGGAGCTATTTTAGAGGTAAAATAAAGAACGATGTTCGGTATCCGGAGATAGAACATGGATAACCGGTTTTGGATTTCAGAGGGGGCATTGTGCATGGTCATGATCGCGCCCTCTGTGTAGATAGGATAAAATGAAAAGACAGGAGAGGAAAACATGCAGTTAAATGGTTCACAAATAATTGTAGAATGTTTAAAAGAGCAGGGAGTAGATACTGTATTCGGATACCCGGGAGGAGCAATTTTAAATGTATACGATGAATTGTATCGTCATCAGGATGAAATTAAACATATCTTGACATCTCACGAACAGGGGGCATCCCATGCTGCGGATGGATATGCAAGAGCAACTGGGAAAGTTGGCGTGTGTATGGCAACCAGCGGTCCAGGAGCCACAAATCTTGTTACCGGAATTGCTACAGCAATGATGGATTCTGTTCCAATGGTAGCAATTACCTGTAATGTAACGAATGCTCTGCTTGGAAAAGATAGTTTTCAGGAAGTGGATATTGCGGGAGTTACGATGCCGATCACGAAGCATAGCTTCATTGTAAAAGATGTAAAGAAACTGGCTGAAACTATTCGTCGTGCCTTTTCCATTGCAAGAACAGGAAGACCGGGTCCTGTCTTAGTGGATGTTACAAAGGATGTAACTGCAGCAAAGACGGAGTTTAAGCAGATGGTGGTAAAAGAAAATATTCGTATTACAGATACCATTCGCGAGGCAGATATTGATAAGGCTGTTTCCATGATCAAGAATGCAAAGAAGCCGGTTATCTTTGTAGGTGGCGGTGCAGTGATTTCCGGTGCAGATAAAGAATTGAAGGCTTTTGCAGAGAGAATTGACGCACCAGTCTGTGATACACTTATGGGAAAAGGTGCATTTAATGGAGAACATCCTTATTACATGGGAATGTTAGGTATGCATGGAACAAAGACTGCTAATCTGACAGTGACAGATTGTGATCTCCTTGTGGTTCTTGGTGCACGTTTTTCTGATCGTGTTACTGGAAATGCGAAAAAGTTTGCAAGCAAGGCAAAGATTTTACATATCGATGTAGACGCGGCAGAAGTAAACAAAAATATCCGTGTGAATGCCAGTGTGATCGGGGATTGTAAGTCTGTCCTAGAAATTCTTTTAAATCGTCTTGAGCCAATGAAACATACAGAATGGATCGATTTGGTGAAGAAGAGAAAAGAAGAATTGCCATTGACTTATCCGCAGGATGTGTTAACCGGACCATATGTGATGGAAGTAATCAACAAACTGACAAAGGGAGACTGTATCATTTCCACAGATGTAGGACAACATCAAATGTGGGCTGCACAGTTCTTCCGTTATCAGAAGCCTAGAAGATTGTTAACTTCCGGTGGATTGGGAACCATGGGATACGGACTGGGTGCTGCCATTGGAGCGCAGGTTGGTGTATCGGAAAAGCAGGTAATTAATATTGCCGGTGATGGATGCTTCCGTATGAATATGAACGAGATTGCCACAGCAACCCGTTATAATATTCCGATTATTCAAGTGGTATTTAACAATCATGTACTTGGAATGGTTCGTCAATGGCAGAACCTGTTCTATGGACAGCGTTATTCCCAAACAGTATTAGAAGATAAAGTGGACTTTGTGAAGGTGGCAGAAGCTATGGGTTGCAAAGCATACCGCGTTACAAAGAAAGAAGAAGTAGAAGAGGTATTTGCAGAAGCATTGGCAACAAATGAGCCTGTATTTATTGAATGCGTCATAGATCCAGACGAAAAGGTCTGGCCAATGGTGGCACCTGGTTCCGCAATTAGTGAGATTGTGGATGAAAATACAAAGCTATAGGAAAGTGATTGTTCTGAACCCACCCCATATATTCGCACTCGTCGCTTTTACAAGCTCCAGTTTCGTGCTATGCACTAAGACTGCTCATATATGGGGCGGCAACTCTGTTCGAGTGCCTAAATAATGAAACAATTAGCTACTTATATGCCAGCATATCGTATCTAATTGTTTCATTATTCAGGTTCAGAACAGTTACCTGAAATTAATATATTGACGAAAATTTCACAAGGTCTTATAATGTATAAAGTGTACGAGAACAACAAGGGCGTGTTCTATCCCGACGTGGATACTTCCTTGCTGTTTAATAGATAGAGATTTCAAAGGAGGATTTTCACTATGGGAAGAGTTTATAACTTTTCAGCAGGTCCAGCAGTATTGCCGGAAGAAGTATTAAAAGAAGCAGCAGAAGAGATGCTTGATTACAAGGGTACAGGAATGTCTGTTATGGAGATGAGTCATAGATCAAAAGCTTATGACACAATCATCAAAGAAGCAGAACAGGATCTTCGTGATCTTATGAATATTCCTGATAACTACAAAGTATTATTCTTACAGGGTGGTGCTTCGCAGCAGTTTGCAGCGATTCCTATGAACCTTATGAAGAATAAAGTTGCTGATTACATTATTACTGGACAGTGGGCGAAGAAGGCCTATCAGGAAGCACAGAAGTATGGTAAGGTAAATGCCATTGCATCGTCTGAAGATAAGACATACTCCTACATTCCGGATTGTTCAGACCTACCAATTAGTGAAGATGCTGATTACGTATATATTTGTGAAAACAATACCATTTATGGTACTAAGTTTAAGACATTACCAAACACAAAGGGTAAAATCTTAGTATCGGATGTATCCTCATGCTTTTTATCAGAGCCAGTGGATGTGACCAAGTATGGTATCATTTATGGTGGTGTACAGAAGAATATCGGACCTGCAGGTGTGGTTATTTCAATTATTCGTGAAGATTTGATTACAGATGATGTGTTAGAAGGAACACCTACTATGTTGAAGTTCAAGACTCAGGCTGATAACGATTCTCTTTACAATACACCTCCATGCTATGGAATCTATATCTGTGGTAAGGTATTTAAGTGGCTTAAGAAAATGGGCGGCTTAGAGGTTATGAAGCAGAAAAATGAAGAGAAGGCTAAAATTCTTTATGATTTCTTGGATGAGAGCAAGTTATTCAAGGGAACGGTTCGCAAAGAAGATCGTTCTTTGATGAATGTTCCATTTGTAACAGGGGATGCAGATTTGGATGCGAAGTTTGTTGCAGAAGCAAAGGCTGCCGGTTTTGAGAACCTTAAGGGTCACAGAACAGTTGGTGGTATGAGAGCTAGTATTTACAACGCTATGCCTAAGGAAGGTGTAGAGAAGTTAGTAGAGTTCATGAAGAAGTTTGAAGCTGAGAACGCAAAGTAATGAGATGATCGGAGTCACGAATTTGTGACCATTAACTTCTAGGGAACAGGGTAAAGAATGCTTTATCCTGTTTCGTTGTGTCAAAGATTAGAATGGAAAGGAAAAGAATTATGATTAAAGTAAATTGCCTAAATCCTATCGCAGCATGTGGTTTGGATTTATTAACTGATAATTACGAGAAGACAGAGAATTTTGCAGATGCAAATGCTGTATTAGTAAGAAGTGCAGCAATGCATGATTTGGAACTTTCTGACAACCTTCAGGCTGTTGCAAGAGCTGGTGCCGGAGTAAATAACATTCCTTTGGATAAGTGTGCCGATAAGGGTATCGTAGTATTTAATACACCGGGAGCAAATGCAAATGGTGTAAAAGAGCTTGTGATTGCAGGTTTAATGCTTGCTTCTCGTGATATCAAGGGCGGAATGAACTGGGTAGATGAGAATAAGACAAATGAGAATATTGGAAAAGATATGGAAAAGGCTAAGAAGGCTTTTGCAGGAACTGAGATCCAGGGAAAGAAGCTTGGTGTAATTGGTCTTGGAGCAATTGGTGTATTAGTAGCAAATGCTGCAACACATTTAGGTATGGAAGTAGTGGGATGTGATCCATTCCTTTCTGTACAGCACGCTTTGAATCTTTCAAGAAACGTACAGATTGTTAAGACAAATGAAGAAATCTTCAAAGAGTGTGATTTTATCACAGTACATGTACCTGCTTTGGATAGCACAAAGGGTATGATCAATAAGGCTGCATTGGATATGATGAAAGATGGAGCTGTTGTTCTTAACTTTGCAAGAGACGTATTGGTAAATGATGATGATATGGTTGCTGCTTTAGAGAGTGGTAAGATTAAGAAATATGTAACAGATATTCCAACTGCTAAGATTGCTCAGGCTAAGAATGTTGTTGCATTCCCACATCTTGGAGCATCTACAGCAGAGTCAGAAGATAACTGTGCAGTTATGGCAGTGAAAGAATTATTGGATTTCTTTGAGAATGGTAACATTAAGAATTCTGTAAATTATCCTGCATGTGACGCTGGTGTATGCGAGTCTGCAGCTCGTTACGCAATCTGCCACAAAAATGTACCAAATATGTTATCTCAGTTTACAACTGTATTCTCAGCAGACGGAATTAACATTGATAACTTTGTAAATAAGTCAAGAGGAGAGTATGCATATTCTATCATTGATGCATCTGTAGCATCTTCTGATGCAATAGTTGAGAAGCTTACAGCAATTGATGGAGTATTGAAGGTTCGTGTTGTAAAATAGGCATTAATGTTCCTTTATTACGACTTTCCATTAGGACGGAGTACTGTTTGGGGTGTTCCCGCACCAGATAGTTCGTTACATACTTTTTGTATAAATAATAAAGAAAGAATGCTTTTTTGATGTCCACGTTTGTCGTAAGGCAGATGTGGACATTTTTCGTCATAAAAACTGTTTCGGGAAATTATGGAAAAGAAAGCAAATGTGTAGTAAAATAAAGAGTAGCCCTTTTTCATATCCGAAAGGAAGGAACAGTTAGGTCGGGGTTTGAATGGGAAAGTAGAAATGGTTGTATAGAGTCAGGTTATTAGGCGTTCAAACAGATAGAAAACAGAAGAGTAAATTTAAAAGAATCGAGGTAGATATATGGGTGATCAAGTAGAAAGTTTCCGTGAGCGAAGTAGAAGAAATCAACTAGAAAAACAGAAGAGAACCGGGAAAATAATAGTAGGTAGTATTGCAGGTGTGTTTCTTTTGACTGTTGTGGTGGGTATTGCAGTCTGCAAAGGCGGAAAATCCAAGGACACAGGAGTTGTAGAGCATACAGCAGAAGTGACTGCTACACAGGTACCTACGGCAGAACCAACGAAAGAGCCGTGGTCTTTTGAAGCAGTGCAGACTGAAAATACACAAAAATTTGGCAATTCAGTGGTTAGTTCAAAAGGTGTGCTGATAGATGTGGATAACAAGGAGATCCTGGCTGCAAAGGGAACAAAGAAGCAAATGTATCCGGCATCTATGACGAAGATACTGACTGTATTGGTTGCAGCAGAGCACGTGACAGAAGAACAGTTGGATGATAAGGTAAAGATTACAATTGATATTACAGATTATTGTTATAGTAATGATTGTAGTGCAGTGGGGTTTGCGAAAAATGAGACCGTTCCAGTGAGAGATTTATTTTATGGAACCATTCTTCCTTCCGGAGCAGATGCAGCTGTTGCACTGGCCAATTATGTGGCAGGTTCCCACGAGGAGTTTGTGAAGTTGATGAATGAGAAACTGGAAGAATTGGGAATAGCAGAAACCACACATTTTACCAATTGTGTGGGATTATATGCGGATGACCATTACAGTACACCATATGATATGGCGTTGATCATGAAGGCGGCAAGTGAGAATGAACTATGCCAGAAGGTTTTGAATGCTCGTACTTATACCACAGCAAAGACAAAAAAGCACAAAGACGGAATTTTGATTTCGAACTGGTTTTTAAGAAGAATTGAGGATAAAGATACAAACAGTGAGATCCTTTATGCAAAAACAGGTTTTGTCAACCAGTCAGGAAGTTGTGCGGCAAGTATGGCCCAGGATAAGAATGGACATACTTACATATGTGTAACCGCAGGTTCTACCAGCAGTTGGCGTTGTATTTATGATCATGTGGAGTTGTACCATAAGTTTATTAAATAAATAAGAATCTTTTCATAGAAAGAGAGGAAAAAGAAAAGTGAAAGAAAGCATGAGACTAGAGCAGAAAGTGAGACAATTTATACAACAACAGGAACTTTTAGAAAAAGGGGATCGGATTGTTGTTGGATTGTCTGGTGGTGCTGATTCTGTATGTCTCATGCTTCTTTTACTTGCGTTGCAAAAGAGTGAGCAATATGAAATTTTTGCAGTACATGTCAATCATCAAATACGGGGAGAGGAAGCAATTCGGGATCAGCGTTTTGTGGAGAAATTTTGCCAAAAGCATCATATTACATTGGAAGTAATAGAAAAAGATATTCCGAAAATTGCAAAAGAACAGGGCATATCTGAGGAAGAAGCTGGTAGGAAGATGCGTTATGCATGTATGGAGGAAAAGGCAAAATCTCTTGGAGGTGCAAAGATTGCCGTGGCCCATCATAAAAACGATCAGGCTGAGACCGTATTGCATCATTTATGCAGGGGAACCGGTATTACCGGACTGACTGGTATGTCGCCTAAACGAGGATTGGTCGTTCGGCCGTTGCTGGTTCTTACGAGAGAAGAGATAGAAAGGTACTTGCAACTGCGGAGTCAGGGATTCTGCCAGGACAGTACAAATGCAAAAAATATCTATACCAGAAATCGATTAAGAAATGAGATTATTCCAATGTTAAAGGAAACAATCAATCCAAAGACGGTGGAGCATATTGTAGATACAGCATCCCAATTGTCTGAAATAGAGGAATTCTTAGAACGGATGGGGAAAAACGCTTTCGTACAATGGGTAGAGAAAAAGGAAGATGGACGATATTGCCTTGATTTGTCGGGAATACAGACTCAGGATGTGGTTTTGCAAAAATGGATCATAAAAAAAATACTGGAACTTTTGTCAGATACGCATAAAGATTTTACACAACAGCATATATTAAGTATCATAGAGCTTATGGAAAAGCAGACAGGCAGAAGAGTGGAATTGCCATATGCCATTCAGGTTCGTAGAGAATATGAAAAATTAGTTTTTGAAAGAAATCTTGAAAAGAAAGAAGAAAAAGACAGGATGATTCCTATTCTTCACGAGATGTATTTAATAGACGAACCAAAAGAATGTATGGAAGGTTGGATTGTTACAAAAAAATATAGATATGAAGGAATGGGATTGTTTCTGTATGCAAGCATATTCGAAGTGCAGGAATACATGGAGGGAGCAGGGATAGACAGAACAAATATTCCGAAAAATAACTGTACGAAATGGTTTGATTATGATAAAATAGAAAATACCGTTGTTGTGCGGACTATGAGAAAGACAGACTTTTTACAGATTGATAAAGCTGGCCATCATAAAAGTGCATATAAAGTGTGCAAGGATGCCAAGATACCTGCTGGAGAGAGAGAACACAGATTGGTCATAGCAGAGGGCGAGCAGATCATGTGGATTCCGTTTGTCCGAAATAGTGAGTACTATAATATAGGAACAGACACCAAAAGAATATTGGAAATTATAGTGCAGACGAACAAATAGAAACGGACACTTACAAAAGATTGATTTTTTCATATATTGGTATAGTGAGAGATTTAAGGAGGTAGAAAAAGTGAAGAAACAAATGAGAGTTGGAGTTTTCTACGTGATCATGTTCTTATTACTGTTTTTGGCAGTGTATTTTACAGAGAAAGCATGGAGCAATCGTGGAGAAGCCTATGGAACAGAAAAATTAGTAGCGGATGTGCAGGAAGACAAAGTTTCTGCAGTTGTGATTCGTCAGAATAATGAGGTGCCTACTGGTAAGGTTATCGTAAAATTTACCAATGAGGCTACGAAAGAGTATGCGGTATCTGATGTAAATGATGTGGTGGATGTTTTGGATGAAGTGGCTCCGGGAATTTACAAGGTTACAGATGTAGAGGGGACCAGTATTATCCTTACATTACTACCTTATATTTTTGCACTTGTATTATTTCTGATGGTGTTAATGTTTTTGTCCAGCCAGATGGCCGGTGCAGGCGGCGGTGGAAATAAGGTCATGAACTTTGGAAAGAGCCGTGCTAAGATGACAGGCGAAGGAGAGACAACCGTTCGATTTACGGATGTTGCCGGGTTGGCAGAAGAAAAAGAAGAATTAGAAGAAATTGTAGACTTTTTGAAGGCTCCTAAGAAGTATACTGCAGTAGGAGCCAGAATTCCAAAGGGTGTTATTTTAGTAGGCCCTCCGGGAACAGGTAAGACATTACTTGCAAAGGCCGTGGCTGGAGAAGCCGGAGTGCCATTTTTTAGTATTTCAGGTTCTGATTTTGTGGAAATGTTTGTTGGTGTGGGTGCGTCTCGTGTGCGTGACTTATTTGAGGATGCCAAGAAGAATGCTCCATGTATTGTGTTTATCGATGAGATTGATGCCGTAGCAAGACGAAGAGGTTCTGGTCTCGGCGGTGGACATGATGAAAGAGAACAGACCTTGAATCAGATGTTAGTTGAGATGGATGGTTTTAGTGTAAACGAAGGAATTATTGTTATGGCAGCTACGAATCGAGTGGATATTTTGGATCCTGCTATTTTAAGACCGGGACGATTTGACAGACAGGTTACAGTAGGACGTCCGGATGTAAAGGGAAGAAGAGAAATCTTAAATGTTCACGCAAAGAACAAGCCATTGGGTGAAGATGTAGATTTGGATAATATTGCCCAGACTACAGCGGGATATACTGGTGCAGACTTGGAAAATCTTTTGAATGAATCTGCTATTCGTGCGGCTAGAGAGAATCGGGCATATATTGTTCAGGAGGATGTGAAGAAATCTTTCATTAAAGTTGGAATTGGAACAGAGAAGAAGAGTCGTGTTATTTCGGAAGAAGAGAAGAAAATTACTGCTTATCATGAAGCGGGACATGCTATTTTGTTTCATGTGTTGCCAGATGTTGGACCAGTCTATATGGTCTCTATCATTCCTACCGGAGGGAGTGCAGCAGGTTATACAATGCCATTGCCGGAAAAAGATGAGATGTTTCTCACAAAAGGCAAGATGTTACAGGACATTGTCGTTACATTAGGTGGACGTGTTGCGGAGGAACTTATTTTAGATGATATCACAACAGGTGCCTCTCAGGATATTAAACAGGCATCTGCCAAAGCCAGAGCTATGGTTACCAGATTTGGTTTCTCAGATAAGGTTGGATTGATCAACTATGAGACAGATGATGAGGAAGTGTTCCTTGGAAGAGATTTGGGACATGCCAGAAACTTTAGTGAAGAAACTGCACTTATTATTGATCAGGAAGTAAAGAAAATTATGGATGAGTGTTATGACAAGGCAAGACAGCTTTTGGAGGAAAATACCCATATCCTTCATAGCTGTGCAAAGTTATTAATAGAGAAAGAAAGAATTACTAGAGAAGAATTTGAAGGATTATTTCAAGAAGATGTACAGGTGACAGACACACAGGATGCAGAAATCAAGGAATCTTCAGAACAGAAAAATATGACAAATGAGGAATAAAAAAAGCTTTATCGACATATATTATAAAAAGGATTAGAAAATAGGACTATTTATCTAGTGACATATATTGGGAAAAATGTTACAATCTAAGAGTAGATAAGGAAGCTTCTACAAAAGGTGTAACCAAACGACATAAGAAAAAGCATAATATTAATTAAAACATGAACAACATGTTGAAAGGCAAAGCAGGTGAAAGCCTGTGACGCAAAACTATAGGGTCTACGTTTTTATGAACAGTAAATACTTGACAGCCAGTTGCAATTGATAGGTATGAGACAAGCTACAAAAGCTCGTTGTGCGATTAATTGTAATGGCACGATGAGCTTTTTTTCTATATGGATGGGTTCCTTCTGTATAGTAAAATTTCTCCGAGAAGGACGCTTTATCGTGCCATGCATAATCACTCCTATCTTGTAAAATTAACGTAGGAACTTAAGGTTAGGATATACAAAAGAGATTATTCAGAGCCTATATTTGGAAAATCAAAATGGATTTGAGAACGTTGGAATGCATTTGAGATTGGGGGAGTTCTTATGAGAAAGATTAAAATTTTACTTACATCGTTTGTTATATTTTTAGTTTTGAGTATGGATTTAGGAGGTATTTTTGCACCACAGGCTGCCACGGCGCAGAAGGTGGAAACAGAGGCAGCTCAGGAGAAAGTATTTGATTTTGCACATTTACAGTATAATCTGGGCTGCATTGGAAATGCTGTAAAGGGGGCAGTTGCAAAGCAGGTAAAAGGTGTGGCACAGGATACTGCAGATAAGTATGCAGAGGCAGTTGCAGATCAAACTACAAAGGCAGTTGAGGATGTCATTAAAGAAAAGACACAAGAATGAGAGAACGCTTAGGGGATTGCTATTAGGAAAGCAGTATTATTGGGCAAAATGATGTTTGCTAAATGTGAAGTTTTGATGAGAATTGTTCAACAAAACCAAAAATAAGGTAAAAAATGGACAAAGTTTGTGCACACTTTATGGGAGGAATATGCTATACTAATGTGCGTAAACCCCAATACATTATAAAGTTTTTGCTACACCCCATTAGTAACAAAAATACCTTCTCCAGAGCGAGTAACTTCATTAGAAGTTTCTCGCTCTTTTTCGTTATAGTTGAATCTTTTTTTGAAGTAGTATAAAATAATAGAAAAGAAAAGTATTCAGAACAATCTGTACGGGGAGATTTTTAGATAAGTACAAATAGGTAGAAATATAGGGGAGGCGTTTCTATGGGGTTAAATATAAATTTGAGTTTTGATCAGTTGACCAGAGCAGAAAAAGTGCGTATGTATATCAACAACATGACTGAAGTGCTCAATCAGGATGCGCTCTTTAGTGACGGAACAAGTGTGTATCGCTCACCAGCGGAGCCTATGCCTTATGATCATGTGAAGCTTCGTATACGAACTGCTAGAGATAATGTGGATGAAGTGTTTTTGATTACCAATACGGAAAAGCTGGAGATGAGCAAGGTTTATGATGATCGTCTGTTTGATTACTATGAAGCAGAGGTCACGTTGACAGATCAGAGAATGGAATATTATTATGAGATCCATGCAGGAAGGACTATATGTTATTACAATGCAAAAGGGGTTTTCCGCGAGGTGAACAGTTATTATAATTTCTTTATTAAGCCGGGATTTACCACTCCTGACTGGGCGAAGGGTGCTGTTATTTACCAGATTTATGTGGATCGATTTTGTAAAGGTGATGAGAACAACACAGTAGAGACAAATGAATATCATTATATTGGAGAAGGAACCGTAAAGGTTGACGATTGGAATAAGTACCCTGCTACTATGGGCGTGCGTGAGTTTTATGGTGGAGATTTGCAGGGAGTTATGAATAAGCTGGATTATTTACAGGATCTTGGTGTGGAAGTTATTTATTTTAATCCGTTGTTTGTGTCACCTTCCAACCATAAGTATGATATTCAGGATTATGATTATATTGACCCTCATATTGGAAAGATTGTAAAAGATGAGGGAGAAGTGCTGCCGCCGGGTGTATCAGAAAATACCCAGGCAAGCAAGTATATTTGTCGTGTAACAGATAAGGAAAATTTGGAAGCCAGCAATGCATTTTTTGCAGAATTGGTAGAGGAAATCCATAAGCGTGGTATGAAGGTTATCCTGGATGGGGTATTTAACCATTGTGGATCTTTTAACAAGTGGCTGGATCGAGAACGTATTTATGAGAATCAGGAGGGCTACGAAAAAGGTGCGTATATTTCGCCAGACAGTCCGTATCATACCTTCTTTAAGTTTCATGACCAGAATATTTGGCCATACAATTATTCCTACGATGGATGGTGGGGGCATGATACTCTGCCAAAGTTAAACTATGAAGATTCGCCAAAGCTGTTTGAATACATTATGCGTATTGCTAGAAAATGGGTATCTCCCCCATACAATGTAGATGGGTGGAGACTTGATGTGGCTGCGGATTTGGGACATTCTCCGGAGTACAACCACTATTTTTGGAAAAGCTTCCGTAAGAATGTAAAGGAAGCCAATCCAAATGCTATTATTTTGGCGGAGCATTATGGAGAGCCGACTTCCTGGCTGCAGGGAGATGAGTGGGATACGGTTATGAACTACGATGCGTTTATGGAGCCGTTAACCTGGTTCTTAACCGGAATGGAGAAACATAGTGATGAACAGAGACAGGATCTTCTGGGAAATGTAGATGCATTTTACGGATCTATGAGTCATCACATGACTCGATTTAACACCCAGTCTTTGCAGGTGGCTATGAACGAGTTATCCAACCATGATCATTCCCGTTTCTTAACCAGAACCAATCATTATGTAGGAAGAACTGCTTCGTTGGGACCGGAAGCGGCAAATAAATATCTCAATTACGGAGTAATGTATGAGGCGGTGCTGATTCAGATGACCTGGCCGGGGGCCCCTACCATTTATTATGGAGATGAGGCTGGTGTCTGTGGTTGGACCGATCCGGATAACCGACGTACGTATCCGTGGGGCAATGAAAATCAGCAATTGATCGCGTTGCACAAAGAATTGATACGCATCCATAAGGATCATCAGGTATTAAAAACAGGGTCCATTAAGTTTTTGTATGGTTCTTATAATGTAATTGCTTATGGACGATTTGATCAGAATGAGAAGATGGTAGCTGCTGTCAATAACAATGAAGGGGAAGTTACCTTTAAGATACCGGTTTGGCAGATTGGAATATGTGATGGCGAAGAAATGATGCGCCTGATTCTGACTACACCGGACGGATATAGTCAGGATGCGACTATGTACAAAATTGAAAGTGGACAGTTGATATTAACGTTACCACCATTTTCCGGTGCCATATTAAAGAAGATTTAAGTGAATAGGTAACTATTTAGAACCTTGTATATTACAACAATTAGATATAAATTGAGAGAGGTCTGAAAAATTACTAGACATAGAAAGAAAGGGAAGAGAGCAAAATCAGAAAATGAAAAATTCTGGTTTTGCTTTTTTTTTTGCACAATTTTCAACATAAGCAAAGAACGTAAGGTCAAAGCGAATGTTAGGAAAAAATAGTAATCTCATAAGTACAAAAAAATACAACAAAGGTACAAAAAAAGTACAACATAAGAACATAATAAGTACATTTTCTCCAAATATAATGAACTTGTTCAAAAGAGCAAATATTAAATGGAGGATTGAAAAGATGAGCAAAAAGATGAGAGACAGAAAATGGAAGAAGCAAGTATTTGCAGCATTTATGGCAGCGTCTATGGCAGCTGCATCTGTTGCGGGAGGAAACCCATATGGTTTGACCATCCATGCGGGTACAGAAGCTGAAAAATTAGAAACAGAACAGGGAATGTTTTATGTTACAGATGGTGTATTGACTTATTATGAAGGTGATGCCACAGAGTTGACGATTTCGGAAGATGTTGTGGAAATCGGTTCTCGTGCATTCTTTGGCGCAAAGAAATTGAAAAAAAATTGTTGTAGGTGAGAATGTCAAAAAGTTACAGCAGTTTGCCCTCTGTGCAGGTGGTAATTTAGAGGAAGTTGAATTTGCAGAGGGTATTACAGAAATATCAGAGAGCTGTTTCTTTCATCAGGCAAAATTATCAAAAGTAAATATTCCAGACAGCGTGACAAAGATTGGTGAAGGTGCATTCTGGGGTACGGATTTATCAGAATTACCAGAAATGAAGAATGTAACAGAAATTGAGGAATATGCATTCTATGATAATAAGAAAATTACAGAAATTAATATACCAAAAAATGTTGTAGCGGTAGGATATAATGCATTTGGCGGAACTACAGCAGAGAAGTTAGTGGTTCCTGGCGGATTAAAGAGTGTAGATGCAGACGAGATCTTAGGGTATAAAAATGCAGAGAACTTAAAAACTGTTGTACTTGAAGAAGGTGTGGAAGAGATTCGGTCATCGTCATTTTAGGGCTTTGAAAAATTAGAATCTGTGAAATTTCCAGAGAGTCTAGTTCGAATTGACAGCTTTGCATTTTATGGGCGTGACAGCCTTAAAAAAGTTTCCAATCCGAGTGCAAAAGAAATTAACTATGGATTTGCACAATGTGAAAACTTAAAAGAAGTGGAATTGGGTGAAAAAGTAGAGCGTTTGGAAACAGCCTTCTTCGGATGTGAGAAACTGACAGATGTGACAATGAAAGCCGGATTAAAGGTGATTGGACAAAACGCTTTTGCAAGTACGGCAATAAAAGAACTGGTCATTCCTAGTACAGTTGTTTCTATTGACGATTATTCTATGCCTGACACACTGGAAAAAGTGGAATTGCCAAGTAGTTCCTTGTGTTATGTTGGAGCAACTGCCTTTGAAAATACAAAATGGTATAAAGAATTGAAGAAAGAAGCAGAGGAGAAGAATGAGGATTTCATTATTGTAAATAATGTCCTTTTGAACACAACTTATGATTACCAGAATGCATCTCGTAATCAATCAGATGAAGAGATAGAGGTGGAAGAAACAGAGGCACCAGTTGCAACAGAGCAGGTTGAGGAGACAGAACAGCCGGTTGCAACAGAACAGGCTGAGGAGACGGAGAACCCTGAGGAAACTGTGGAACCAGAAGAAAGTGTGAATCCGGTATCCTCTCCAGCAGTGAAAGCTACCAGCACACCAAAGGCTACTATGGATGCGTCAGAAAATGAAGACACAGAAGAGACTGCAACCCCTAAGGTAGAAGCAACAGCGGAAACTGAGGTGGAGATTGAGGAAACAGAGGTAGATGCAGACGGTACAGAAACAGCAAAAACTTCTTATACCAATATCACATTGCCAGAGGGGGTCAATGTAATTGCCAACTTTAAGACTTACACCAAGGAACTGGTTATTCCAGAGGGTGTTGTAGCGGTAGGATCCGTGTATGGTTATGACTTGGAGAAATTAAAAGTGCCTGAAACAGTAACACAAATTGGAGAAGATTTTTGTGGTGGAAATACTAAATTGAATAGTGTAGTATTGCCATCAAAACTTGAAACTATTCCGAAATATGCATTCGTAAATTGTTCCTCAATTGAGGGAATCACAATTCCAGAGGGAGTAAAGAGCATTGGAACTTCTGCTTTTAAAGGTGCTACAAAACTAAACAAAGTTAATATTCCGGATAGTGTAACTGAAATTGGATTGTGGGCATTTTCGAATACTGCATTACAGGAACTTACCATTCCTGCCAGCGTTACAAGTATTAACGAAGATGCATTTGAGAACTGTTCTGAAAATATGAAATTCAAAGGCTATACAGGAAGTTACTTTGAAGGCTTTGCAAAAGAGCATAACTTAGACTTTACTTCTATCGGAACAGTGGAAAATGTGCAGGCAACAACTGCACCAACAGAAGTTCCAGAAATCCCTATGGAGGGAGAGGATAATTCTTCTTATGAAATTATTGATGAGGAAAAAATTGGAGAGGCTCGTCAGATCAAATTGGATTGTAATGGCGGAGAATCTGATTACAACCTATTCACTGCATATGACAATACGAAAATTGATGACTTGCCAGTGCCGGTAAAAGAAGGATATGTGTTTGTTGGATGGAGTGTTGCATCAGAAGGTGGCGCAATTCTTGTAAATGAAGACGCATTATATCTTGCTGGCGATCAGACTTTGTTTGCACAGTGGAAGCCAATGTTACATACCGTAAAGTTTGATTCCAAAACCGCAGGAAAAACCTTAAAGGATATGGTAGTGCTGGAAGGAGAAGGATTTGGTGAATTGCCAGAAGTAGAATCTTCAAAGGAAAAGGGTGTATTTGAAGGATGGTTTACACAGCCAGAAGGTGGAGATCAGATCACAGAGGATACTGTTGTACATGGTGGAGAAGAGATTACACTTTATGCACATTGGAGTATAGCAGATAAAGCTGTCAATCCGGAAGATTTAGAACTTTCCGTGGATGATGAAAATGGAGTTACCATTGACCAAAAGGTGTACGAAGAAGTTTACGGAAATACTCCAATGGCAGAAGAACTTGCAGAACAAGAAGGCAAGAAGGATAATGTAAGCTTCGGTGAAGCTGGTGCAGATTTGTTCTTTATTGAGGAAGAAGATGACGTAGAGGTTTCTCAGTTTGACGAAAATGCACAGACCCCTTCTGATCTTGAAGAAACAGATACCGCTGTGAAAGATACAGAAGAAGCAACTTTGAGTGTGGATGGTGAAGTTACAGAGACAGTAGATGTGACTGCTAAGTCTAACGAAGGTGGAGAGATTTCAAGAGAAGGAGCACTTTCTGTAGAAAAGGGAGAAGACGCAGTGTATGCAATTACACCAGAGGTTGGATACATGGTTGACGATGTCCTTGTAGACGGTCAGAGTGTTGGAGCAGTAGATGTGTATACATTCGACAAGATTTCAGGTACACATACGATCGAAGCTGTATTTACAGAGGCTGATTTTACAGAAGCAACAGTAACAGGAATTGCATCTGCAGAAGATGAAACCGTATTAGAAGACATGTATGTAATGGTGAATGATCGTATTCTTACAGAAGATGATGATTACACAATGGAAGTGATTTCTGAAAATGACAATGAAGTAGAAGTAGAGATTACTGGAGAAAACTATTTTGAAGGTATAAAGGTAACCAAGAAAGTAAGTAAGAAAAATCTTGCACAGGGTGGAGATGATGTACAGCTTCCTTCTAATTTAAAATCAGTTGGAGCAAAGGCATTCAAGGGAATTGCATCTAAGGCAGTGATCAATGTACCAAAGAGTGTGAAAAATGCATACAAGAAAATGTTAAAAGGAAAAGGCCAGACAGATAGCGTAAAGATTAAATAATAAGAATTTTAGAATATCTGGAAATCCAAGTGAAAAGAACTGTGGAAGAATGAGTGCTCTCATTCTTCACGGTTCTTTTTCATATATAAAAAAAAGCTTGAAATTAAAAATTACCTGTGATATAATTGTGAACTGTACTGGTTACAAAAAAATTTCCTTGCTCTTTCAGAAGAGAGGGCCAGAGACCAAAAGGAGGTGCAAGCAACTATGAACAAATATGAATTAGCTGTAGTTGTTAATGCAAAAATCGAAGACGATGACAGAGTAGCAACCGTAGAAAAAGTAAAAGAGTATATTACTAAGTTCGGTGGTGTGATTTCAAACATTGAAGAAAGTGGTAAGAAGAGATTAGCTTACGACATTCAGAAGATGAGAGAAGGATATTACTACTTCATCCAATTTGATGCTGATGAGACTGTTCCAGCAAATGTTGAGAAAAACATTCGTATCATGGAGAATGTCATCAGATTTTTATGCATTAGACAAGACGCATAAGAAGGAGGCATCCTTAGGATGAACAAAGTTATTTTAATGGGTCGCTTAACAAAGGAACCCGTAGTTAGATATTCGCAAGGTGAGAGTGCATCTGCCGTTGCGAGATTTACCCTAGCCGTTGACAGAAGATTTAAGCGTCAGGGCGAAGAACAGACAGCAGATTTTATCAGTTGTGTTGCTTTTGGCAGAACAGCAGAATTTGCTGAGAAGTATTTAAGACAGGGAACAAAGATTGTTGGTTGTGGAAGAATCCAGACTGGCAGTTATACGAATAAAGAAGGTCAGCGAGTGTATACCACTGATGTCGTATTGGAAGATGTTGAATTTGCTGAGAGCAAAAAGAATGCGGATTCCTTCGATGGTGGAATGCCAGCACAAAGACCAGAACCTAGTCAGGCAGCAGATGGCTTCATGAACATTCCAGACGGATTGGAAGAGGGATTGCCATTTAACTAGGAAATTTTGATAAGGAGGTTTTCGGATTATGCCATATAATAAGAGTGATAGAGCAGATTCTCAGATGAAGAGAAGAGGCGGACGTAGAAGAAAAAAGGTTTGCGTATTCTGCTCAGATAAAGAAAACAAAGGTATCGACTACAAGGACGTAAATAAATTAAAGAGATATGTATCAGAAAGAGGTAAGATTCTTCCTAGAAGAATTACTGGAAACTGTGCAAAGCATCAGAGAGCACTTACAGTTGCAATCAAGAGAGCACGTCATATCGCTTTAATGCCATATACTATGGACTAATTAGAGTCAGTAATTGATGCATAGATGAGAGTCATCGCATAGAAAACTTTGAGTTTTTTGTGTGATGGCTCTTTTTTGGTTACTGTTCAGAGGGTGTGCCTGTGTATATGCAATTTGTACAGTTGCGCTTGCGGATAAGGTACAAGTTGCATATACACAGGCATAGCCGATAACGGCGTCATGAGACACATTGAACACTTGGCGAAGTCTTTTTGAGCCTAGTGTGAAAGCGCACACAGGGAAAATGTCCAGCCATTTACTAATATTTTTAGCCATTCTGTATATCTGGCATTTTTCGAATGGCACCCTCTGAACAGTAACCTTTTTTTGATACTTTTAGACATAAAGCTTCAAAAAAAGCTTGCACTTTTCAAAAATCTCTATATAATAAAATCGATGGGGAAAATTTATTCCCTGTTAATCTTTATTTTAAAAGCATTCTGCTTTTAATTTTATCATCGGGACTTGTTCCCATCGGCAGTTCGCCAAATTTTTCAAAAAAGGTAACAAATCAGAATCTTTATAACGGGATAAATACGCAAGGAATCTATAGGAAAAAGAAAAGGAATGAGCATGTGAAGGAAGAACAAGTGAAAAAATTAGAACCCTATTGGAATTATTGGTACATTTGTGACAATGGATTTCTGGGAGAGGGAAGTTTTGGACAGGTATATCGAATACAGCGGCAGACATTCGATGATGTCCAATATGCTGCATTGAAGATTATTTCATTGCCGAAATCTCAGGCTGAGATTGATGAATTGCAGCAGATGGGAATGACAGAAGAGGAAATACGGTTATATTATCAAGAGGCTGCAGCCGAAATTTTCGACGAAATCAAGTTGATGTCCCGGCTTAAGGGAAAGAGTCATATTATCAACTGTGAAGATTTTGACATTATTGAAAGGACGGATTCCATTGGGTGCTATATTATCATCCGAATGGAATTGGCAAAAAGTCTAGTAGAATATGGTGCAGACCGAGAATTTCCAGAGGAAGAAGTGATTCGTCTGGGAGAGGAAATATGTATGGCATTATTGGAATGTCAGAAACACAATATTTTGCATAGGGATATTAAGCCGGCAAACATTTTTGTGTCGGCAGATGGAGATTTTAAATTGGGCGATTTTGGGATCGCACGAAGAGACAATACAGGATTATCCATAAAAGGTTCGTACAACTATATGGCACCTGAAGTATATTATGGGAAAGAATATGATGAACGAGTGGATATCTATTCTTTAGGCATTGTGTTATATAGTTATCTGAATCAAAAAAGAATTCCGTTTCTGGAAGAAGGTTCCATTACACAAAAAAGTCAACAAGAAGCAATCAAACGTAGATTTCATGGAGAACAACCTAGTTTCCCGAAGAATGTACCAGAAAAGTTGCAGAAAATCATAGCCAAGGCAATTTCTTTTGAAAGAGAGGATCGTTATAAAAATGCCCAGGAATTTCTGGATGCGTTAAGGGAATACCAAAGAGAGCGGGGGAATTTGAGAAAGGAAGCCCAAGCTCCATGCAGTTCATACGAACAGACAGTTGTCCTGCGGTTTACACCAGAACAGGAAGATCGATGCAGAAAGCAAAAGGAAAAACCTCAGGCGATGGAATCTACGCCGGAAACAATGCAACATAGCGCGAAGAGAAGAAGCGCAAATTTTTTCAAGGTTCTCAAAAGGGGAATTTTGATCGCAGGCGTCATGGGGATTGTCATGATAGTGCCTAATATGGGTTATTCAGGAGAAATCTATTCAAAACAAATTCAACAAATTAGTTCAAGTCAGACAAATTCAAGTCAGGTGCCAGATGGCACCAAACAAATCCAAGAAAATGTAAAAGAAAATAAAAAACAGGAAACAGGCGGTCAATTCGTTACCAAGTCCAGTATACAGGGAAAAATTATTCCCACAGAAGCTGTGCCGTCTTTCCAACCACAGATTACCTTATCACCAACCATAAAGGCAACGAGAAAACCCAAGGACAATAAAAAGATTGTTAAGAAGAAAAAGAAAGCAGGAAAAATAGTAGCGACACCTAAGAATAGTGAAGAGAAGAAAATAAACCCAGAGATCACAGTGGTAGAGGAGACGGTGGCGCCTGTTCTCGCTTCGAAGATTACACTTCCTACTTCTTTACAAATGGTGGAAGGCTCCAGTATGAGTTTACCTGTAGAGATTACTCCGAAAAATGCGGAATATAAAATTATATCTACCAATGCAGAAATAGTTGGGATCAGTGGAGTTACACTAAAGGCAAAGCGGCAAGGAGTCTGCGAAATTACTGTTGTGTCGGGTACGGTTAAAAAAAACTGTAGTGTTGGTGTGACTAGAAGGTAGCGCTCAGTGAAAGGAAAATAGAAGGAAGAAAGGAAACGTTAGAATGAGAAATAGACAAAAGGTTTTGTGTATTGTTTTATGTGTTAGTATGTTTATTTATAATTGTATCTTCCCAGTAAAGATGGTCGTAGCTTCAGAAGATGATTTCCAGGTCAGTACAAAATCCAATAGCCGTTTTTTTACGGGGAAGAAAATTTTACCAGAACAGTTTTTATGGTGTTTGGAGGAGAATACCATAGAGGATTTTGAGAATGTGATTATTCAACCGGCTTACATTTATGAGGAAGGAAATCATACGATCAATATGCAATATGTTCAAGGGGAGGAAAGTTATGAACAGGAGTTGGAGGTTTATGTAGAGAGTGTAACCGTTGTTGCAATTCGGGCGGAAAAGATAAAAAAATATGCAGCAAAAGGAGAGCCCTTTGGAAAAGAAGAAATTGGACCGGTTTATGTCTGTTACAACGATGGCAGAAAAGTGGAAGATTGGGATTATACTTATGAGATTGACTGGGATACCGGAAATATTGAAATTGCCTGTAAAGGGGCTATGGTGACGTATTCCTTAGAAGTAGATGAAAGTAAGTTGGAAGGCTTGAAGGTGGAGTGTAAGAGAGAAAAGGTATATGAGGATACCATTTTGGAGAAAGAAGATTTTATAGTGACGGGCTGCTTTGTCAATGGTGACGAAAAGGAATTGGAGGAATATGTACTTTATCCCTATTGCCTGAAGGCAGGGGAAACTGCTGTTATTTTGTTTGAGAGGCATAATGCCATGGGATATTGCAAAGTATATGTGGAGAAACCGGCAGATGAAGAAACTACACTTGTAGAAGAAAATACTGTGGGGAATTCAGGGGTAGAAAACTCGAAGTTAAAAACTCCAGTGACAGAAAATACAGCCGTTCCTACCTGTATTGTGACCAATACACCAAATCCGGCGTTAAATGTGGTAGAGAAGGAAAAGGGAGAGGTGGATTTTATGGTTACACCACCTGCACTTGTGGAAATAGAAATGGAGCATCAGAAGGAGGAAAGCGCTCCCAGTGCTTCTCCATGTATTTCTTCCTCCGATTTAGAAGTGGATTTTAGCTTCGTACAGCAACCTACTCCAATGGTAATAAAAGAGAATGAGACGGCATCTACTAAGGCGCCAACTGAAATGGATTCGAAGAGGGAGGCAAATAACATAGTATTCACTGAGAAAAATTCAATGGGTGAAGAGGATACTGTAGCACCAACCGTAAATTTGAAAGAAAAGACCTATACCAAGCCTGTAGAAATAAAAGCTTCGGATAAGGGAAGTGGGATTGCAGATATTTTTTTGAATGGAAAGAAAGTAAAGAACCATACTGTGGTTGAAAAAGAGGGAAATCATAGGCTGGTGGTTACAGATCAGGCTGGAAATAAGAAAAAGGTTTCCTTTGTTCTTGCCTTTCCGGTGAAGAAAATTACAGTATCCTATTATATGACAGAAAAGTGGAATCGCCTTTTATTTTCGTCAGAGACGGTTGGTTCTAAGAGAAAAGTAGAATGGAAATTGAGTAATCCGAAAGTGGGTTCCATCAGCAAAAATGGAAAGTTTCAGGCAAAAAAAACAGGAACCAGTTATGTGATTGCCAGTTTAGAAAAGAAGAGTGCAAAGAAAAAAATTTTAGTGGATGCAAAGAAGAAATATGTTTTGATTTATTAGAAAAAGAGGTGTGGAAGGAATGTGCCGATTCCTGCTGATATACACGGCAACAGAGTACAAGAAATATCAATTTGAGGAGAACGAAAATAAAAAGGAAATTGTTCTCCGGTTTTCTGACTTGGAAGAAGGACGATTTGAATTTATATTTGAAAAGAGACAGTGGTTGGGACGTGTGATCGGAGAGGGATTCGTAACAGAACTCAATGGGAGAACGTGCAAGGAGTTTTTTTTGAAACAGGAGAACACATGGGAATTTCAAGATACGAAAGGCCATAGGGCTTTTTTGCATACCTATGAGGAAATGGAGGAAAACAGACCTTTTTCTCTCTATCTTTGCAATGAAACAACAACTGTGGGTAGAGGAAAAGAAAACAATATATCTGCAGAAGATGTAGGCTTGTTGTCTGAAAAACACTGTAGTATTTGGAAAAATGGAACTGGGGGAATGTTAGAGGATTTTAGCAAAAATGGGACATTTGTAAATGGCGTCAGGCGCCAGGGAACATGGAAACTTCAGTATGGCGATGTACTTTTTTTCTACGGTTTTGAATGTGTGTATTTGGATGAAATCATTGGTGTGCGAAAAGTGCATACCAGTGCATTGAAAGTTGAATTAATCCCTTATGCAGAGGAGTTTTGTGAAAAACAGTGTGAAAACAGAAGGCGGTTCGTCGAGGAAAGAAAACTGGCAGAACAGAAAGTTTCGGTAGGAACTATAACACTATATGAGGATGGAGAATCGGAGAAGGAACCGGAAATTTCTTTTTCGTTGGGAAAGTTGCAGATTGCCTTGCATAGGTCCAAGAAAAAAGAACAAATCCAAAGAATGCAGTGGTATCAAAAACAAGAGAGACGATTGCAGGAAATTCAAAGGCAGAATCAAATTGTATGGAAGCAGGAGAGCCCTTCTCCTAAAGAATGGATAGAAAAACTGGAATATGAAAAGGCACTTTGGAATATGGGTGTGGAAAAAGCAGATTCTATGTGGTTGCGACTAGGGATAGGCGAGCGACGTTTTTCTGTACAGGTTGAGACAACAGGAAAAGAAGGTGGAGAAAACCATTCTCTTATACAGAAACTGCAAGAACGATATGCAAGCATCTCCAATGTTCCCGTTGGAATTTCGCTTTCGCAATATACTTGTGTTGGAATTGTGGAGAAACACCGGCCAGAGTATTGTTTAAGTGCCCGGCTGTTATTTTCCCTGTTGGCTGGATATTCTTACAGAAAAATTCGGTTGGTTGTAATTTATAATGAGGAAGAGGAATGGGAAAAACGGTGGTTTTCTGGGCTTCGATGGGTGTTGCATACCTGGGATTTGCGGCAGCAGTCTCGATTTTTTGCAACAAATCAAAGAGAAACAGAAGAACTTTTGAACAATTTACAGATTTGTAAGGAAGAACGGGATACGATTGTATTTTGTACCAACCCTAAGTGGGTGCTTCAGGAAGAAGTACAGGAAACCATTGCAATGGTTTATCCAAAAGATAGGTGGAAATTTCTATTTTGTGTGGATAACCTGGAAGAATTGCCGTTTTTTTGTGAACAAATCCTAGAGAAAAAAGACGAAAGGATTGTTTTTCATAAAGAAACCGAAGAACAGGAGATTGTGCTTAAGGAAGATGTGTTGGAGTTTTCGGAATGGGAAAGATGGCTGGAATTGCTTAACCGTTACCGTTTAAAGAATGCGGATCATAAAATTTGGGAAAAAGCAGGGCTGCTTTGTTTGGAACAAAACAGTGGAAGGAAAGGCATCCAAGAGACAATCCTAGAAAACTGGAAGGAGAGTTTTCAGCGAATTGGCATAACCGGAAATCTTGGTTGGACCGTGAAAGGAACGGTCTGTTCCCTTCATTTGCATGAGAAGGCAGATGGGGTACATGGTCTTGTAGTGGGTATGACAGGCTCTGGGAAAAGTGAAAGTTTACAAAGTTATTTGCTGTCTGTCGCCATGAGAGAACATCCGGAAAAAGTGCATATGCTATTGTTGGACTGCAAAGGTGGAACTATGGCAAAATCTCTCATAAAGCTTCCACATGTAGTTGGGGTATTGACCAATACAGAACCAGCTATGTTAGACCGTGGTCTTGTTGCGTTGGAGCATGAGATACAGAGTAGAGAAAAACGTTTGGGAGAAGAGAATTGCAAGCATATAGACGAATACAATGGGAAATGTAAGAAACAGGAACGGCTTCCATACTTATGTATCGTGGTGGATGAATTTGCAGAATTGATCCAATGTTATGAAAAATTTGAAGGCTGTTTGGAGCGCATTGTCCGGGTAGGAAGAAGTCTGGGGATGCATTTGTTGTTATCCACTCAGAAAACAGAAGGAATTGTCAAAGATAGCTTACTGGACAATATGGGAATCGTAATCGGGTTTGGAATACAAAACCAAGGAGAGATTTCCAGATTGTTAGGGGATTCCTGCGTTTGGGATGGAAAATCTCAAGGACGGGGCTATTGTAAGAAACATAACCAGATAGTGGAGTTTCAGGGTGCTTACAGTAGCAAACCATTTGAAAAAATAGAAATTTGTATGCCTATGGATGTACGAGGACAAAATTGTGGGAAAAAAGATACGCATTCTGTGAAAGAGTGGCAGTATCTCACAGAACTTTTGCAGGATATTTATGAAAAAACAGAGGGCAAAAAAGGAGAACCTAAGCTATGGCAACCACTGCTGTCAAAACAATGCAATTATCCGGTGAAAAATTTGAGGGAAGCCTTGGGAGTGTTTTATTTGGGAATTGGAGATGTACCTCATTTGCAACAACAGTTTGTTTGGAAGGAAAACTGGGGATCTATTGGATTTGTTGGGAAAAGTGGGAAGGGTAAGACTTTTGGAATGGAGCTGCTACTTATGCAGGCACTAGAGAAGTATTCTGAGGACCAGTTGGAATGCTATATTGTGGACGAGGACTCAAATTTTTATTTGGATTATGAAAAATTTCCACAGGTGATTGCAGTAGGTCAAAAGAAAGATGCAGTGGAAAAAATTTTGTTCGTGTTGGAACGTGAGATGGAACAGAGAAAGAAGCTGGAACTCTGTCAATTAAAAGAAATGCCAAAAGTTTGTCTTTTGGTGGATGGAATGGGAAATTTTCGAAGGATAGTGGGAAATCGGGAATTGGAGGTTTTGGAGCAGCTGTTGGAGCAAGGGGAACGATTACAGTGTTATTTGTGGGTAACTGGATGTGGATTTGGTCCGAAAGAATTGCCTTTTAGCTGGAGAAAACGACTGAAATTATTTGGATTAGGAGAGACAGGGGCAGCAGAATGTTTTAAAAATTCAGAACTTCCGGCATTTACTGACAAGGTTCCAGGACGTGCTGTGGGGATTATGGAAGGACAAACACTTGAATTGCAGCTTTTTTGCCAAAAGGAACAACAAAACAGGAAAGATTGCTGGAATAAGTGGAAGGAGAAAATTGCCAGGTTACAAAACTGGGAGCAGGTAAAACAAAGAAACAGACTGGTGCTGTTACCGGAAGATTACACATTGTGTCAACATCTGGAAGAAGTGGAGATGGAGAACAAAAGAGCAGGTATCTGCATTGGCAGAAGAGAAATGGATGGTTCGTTTTTCTGGCAAATTGAACAAGGAAAGGAGACGCTGCTGGTGGTATGTGAGAAAAAAACACAGATGGAAGCTGCTGTAAAAACTTTTGGGGTTCTATTCCAGGCATGTGAAGACTACGAGATGATCAGCAATACTTTGGAGTATTTCCAGGAGGAAGAAAAAAGGCAACAGTGGTTTCAGGCGTATCAAAAGAAGGAAAAGTTTCGTCTCTTGTTTTGTCTGCAACAGGAATATGGAAGGTTGCGAGAATATGAAGAATTTCGTGAAATTATGGAACAGGCAAATGGGCTATACATAGGAAGTGGCATAATGGAGCAAATGTATTTTCCGGTAGGAATTGTCCCTGGAAACATTCGGGAACGAATGTGGAAAAATGGAAGTGCAATGTATATCTGTGGAAAAACTGGAAAACAGGAATTGTTGCGAATTCCCCTATTAGATGAGGAAGGAAAGGAACATGAATGATTTTGTTATTTGTAATGAGGAAAAAATAGAAACAAAGCAATTGGGGGAACTGTCCAGGAAAAAATTAGGGCTTCTCAGTGACGAGTGGTGGAATATTGAGGAAGGAATCTCATTGATACAGTTAGAACAACTGGTAAAAGAACGGGAAAATATGGATGTACTGTATATGGATGTGTTAAAGGAAGGAGCTCTTGCACTGACCGAAGAAATCAGGAAGGAATCTCAGGAAATGGCACTTTTGGTAATTGCCGATAAGGACATGCACCCTGCGTGTTACGTCAATCCGAAAATACATGCAGACTCACTGCTCATACGACCATTTACCAGAGAAGAAGCCAAGGAGAGAATTGAAGAACTCTGGGATATGTATATGTTGAAGCATGACGGAGAGAAAGCCTGGCTGCATATTAAAGTGGACAGGGAGAGTACTCGGCTTCCTTATGCAAAGATTATGTACATAGAAAGCAGAAATGGAAAAGTGGAAATCAATTTAGAACATGAAAAATATACGGTTGATATGGGACTGAAAGAAATCGAAGAACGACTTCCAGAAGAGACTTTTGTGAGAGTACATAGAGGTTTTATTCTGAATCGAAGAATGATTCAATCGATTGATATGACAGAGCGAATCATTCGGATAAAAGGGGAGGGGGAGATTCCGTTTTCCAGATCGTATCGATCCATTGTAAAGGAGTTGAAATATCAGTATGCATTTTAAAAGAGTAGAAAAAATTACCTGGCAGGAGTGGAGGATCTTTTTGGCGTGTTTGCAACTGGGAGATGTGTATGGGCTAAAGTTGCAGGAACATAAACCATTAGAGAAGAAAGAACTGATTAGGGGAATCTATGAACTGGTAAAGAGGGGGTGTATGGAAATAAAGGAAGAGCGCCTTGTGCCAAAAGGGCAGTTTCAAAAGGGAAAAGAAATTTTGACTTCCTGTGAAAAAATCTGGTGTGTAGAAGGAAAAAGGGAGCAAAAGGAATTGCAGGGAGTACTCTATATAGGGAAAGAACAGGTATTGTGGTTAGAGTGTTCCAGAGTGTGCACCAATTTTTATGAAATGATCGTGGTAGAATTTGAAGAATGGGCGGCATATATGAAAGAACTGGGGGTAGTGCCAAGCCACACCTTTTATGCGGATTCTCACAAGGAAAAATGGACAAAGGCAGAATTTCCAAAGGAAAGAGAAGACTGCTTTTGTGTGACTGAAAGAGCGGTTGGAACAGGAGAAGAACTTCGAAGCTGGTGTATTACGGAAGTGGAGTCGGAACAGCAATTGTATTACGGAGTTAATGGAGAATGGTATGGGAGAGCGTACGAGGAAAGTGCTTTTTGGGAAACTTTGTTAGTGAAAAGGAGAGCAGATGATAAAAGTAGAGGTTAGATTAGTTGGAACACAAAGAGTGATGGATTTTTCCTGCAATAAGAAGGTAGAGATCGGTGAGGTGTTACCGGAACTTCTCAAGCATTTTCAATTGGAAGGTGAGAATTACCATTTGTGTGTAAAAGGGCAGCAGTACGTGTTGAAAAAAACAGATACTCTGGAAAAATGTAATGTACAGTTTGGAGATTGTCTTCTACTAGTATAACATTGCATCATAAAAATGATGGAAAAAATGGAGAGGTAATGATTGTATAATTGTAGAATTACTACACAAATAGAAAGATTAGCGGGTGCGTTGGATTTTAGAATGGAGCGTGAAAAATGCAGGTAGATACACAGATTTTGTGGCATGTGTTTGAACAGGAGAAGAAGTTGATTGGAGAAATGGAAGAGGAATATGGGCAGATGAAAGAATTGGAAAACAAACTTCCTGTGAAACTACAAAAAGTCATAGAGCGTATGAACAAGGAAATAAAAAAAATGCAACAGTTGTGTCAGGTGATGGAGCGGATTGCTGAGGCTTATGAGGTGACAGAGCGGAGAAATATTCGCCTTCAGGAGGAAGGTTTTACAAGGTGTAGAAAGATTACAGTAGATAAAATAGAAGTGGCAGATATACAGGATTTATTATATCAGTGGGAATTGCTTTCGCGATAGTTTGCCTGATGTAAACAGATTTTGGAGGATTGAAATGAAAATTGTGGCAGATCTGAAGGAAATGAGAAAAAACTTGGAAGAGAGAAGAAAGATTTTATATGACGAGGAAGCATGGACGGAGGAGTTGGAAGAGTACAAACTGGAAGGGCAGCAGGAGTGCGAAATCATGGAACGAATAATAGAGGAATACGAAAGAGTGGAAAGACGGAATTTACAGATGATTTCCCATGTGGAATAGAAGGAGCGCAGGATGGAAGAAAAGGTAAAAAAATTGCTGGAATTGGAGAGAGATAATTATCAAAACTGGATGGGAAAAGCAGCGGAATTTGAACAGAGATTTTGGCTGGATTGGTTTCGAGAGGTTACAAAGTTATGCAAGGAAAAAAGAGAAGGGAAGATAGGAGGTGAAGAGAATGCAGAAGAACGATAATCTGGAACTGTGTCAGGAAATTGGGGAACAGTGGGAGAAAAGGTGCAATCTAGTATTGGGAGAGTTGCATAATCTGCTTCAGCTGACGTGGAGGGGGGAGAGTGCAGATTCTTATTGCCAAAGACTGAGAGAATTGCAGAAAAATATGGGAAAAACAGCAGAGAGTTTACAGGATGCAGATGTGGCAGATTGGTAATATGCAATAATATCACGAGAGAGATGTGAATATTTTGTGAAAATTGTTTAAAAGTAAAGTAAAATATTGTATAAATGGCAATATTGTAAAAAAGTTGTAACAAGTGTATAATTTATGTAACAGATTTAGTATAAATATTTAAGAATTGCAAAATGATTCAGTGGAAAATGAAAAAAGTAATGAAAGTAATGAAAAGAATGAAAAGTGGACGAAAATTGTGTTGTAATTCTAAATCAGGAAGGAGCTTGTTATGAATAAGAAGCAGATTTGCAAGATTGCAAGTGCAGCCATGGCTGGTGTGCTATTGGTTTCTGGAAGTGCTTTTGTAGGTCTACAGCAATCAGGCTGGACTGGTGCTAATAATGGAGGTATTTTTGGCAGTCAGAAATTAACCTGGACCGCATCTCCAGAGAAGGCATATAAGACTGTGGTGGCAGATCAGATGTCCACACAGCAGAAGAAAGAAAAAGAGGTTACTATCCACTATAAGTGGGAAGGTTCACAACCACATTTGTATTATAATGTGGAAGGTCAGGATACTTTTATGACTTATCCTGGAGTACCTATGAACAAAGAAGGAAATGGATGGTACTCTTACACCATTACAGAAGCAGAAGCAGCAACCATGCAGATCAATGTTCCTGAGAAGGATTATTCAACCTCTCAGTTTGATCGTCAGGCTGGAGAGTATTGGTTCTCAGAAGAGTCTGGATGGAAGACAGAGGCACCTGCCAATTATTCCGAACCTGAGGTGAAGAAGACAGAGACTCAGGAAGTAGTTTTGGAGGAAGAGAATGTAGCAGAGAATGCACAGATTACTCTTCATTATACTAGTGATCAGGATTCTGTAAAGATTTATTACTGGAATTTGCTTCCTGTTGACAAGACTGCTACATGGCCTGGTGAGCAATTACAGAAAGATGCAGATGGTTATTATACTTATTCCTTCTCTCAGGTAACGAAGGCAAACTTCTTGTTTATTGATGGAGACAGACAGACCGAAGATATGAGTATAAGAACTTCTGGAGAGTACTGGTTTGTAGATGGAAAATGGACGACTGAGGAACCAACTGGCGGAGACAATACAGGCGGAAATACTGGAGGGAACACAGGAGGAAATACAGGCGGAAATACAGATGACGACGATGATGATGACTATACCGGTGGTGGAAGTGGATATACCACAGAAGGAGATTTCCGTGATGAAACCATTTATTTCCTTATGACCACTCGTTTCTACGATGGAGATCCTTCCAACAACAGATATTGTTGGGATGATGAGAGCTACTTCTCAGGTAAGAACCAAGGAGACCCAGGTTGGAGAGGTGACTTTAAGGGATTAGTAGAAAAACTGGATTATATTAAGGCGTTAGGTTTTTCTGCGATTTGGATCACTCCGGTTGTAGAGAATGCCAGTGGTATTGATTACCATGGATATCACGCATTTAACTTTAAAAAGGTAGATCCTCGTTATGAGTCAGAAGGATTTGATTATCAGAAATTGATTGATACTGCTCATGCAAAGGGAATTAAGGTAATTCAGGATATTGTATTGAACCATACCGGAAACTGGGGAGAAAAGAATCTGTTTGCCATGTTCTCTAAGGACAAAGATGATGGATCTTCCGATACCAGTGCATTTATGTCAGTGAATCCAAACGGAGCTCAGGCAGACAAGCTTTCACAGGGTGTTCAGATGAAAGGTCGCGGAGCAACCGATTATGATAGTATTGCAAGCTTAGGTCTGAATTCTGGTGAACAAGCCGACGCAGAGTACCAGTCACGTTTGGCAGCCATGAAGGAAGATTCCATTGATACCGATCGTCTGTATCATCATGAAAAGTCCATCCAGTGGGAAGGATATTCTGTACAGACCGGACAGATGGCTGGAGACTGTGTGGATTTGAATACAGAAAATCCAGTAGTAGGACAATACTTGAGAGAGGCTTATACGAAATATATTAATATGGGTGTAGATGGTTTCCGTATTGATACGGTAAAACATATTTCCCGTTTGACATTTAACAATGAATTTTTACCACAGTTTAAAGAAGCTGGTGGAGATGACTTCTATATGTTTGGTGAGGCCTGTGTAAGAAGACATGAAACATTCAATGCAGGTATTCCTGCGATTTCTGTTTGCTTCTATACATGGAAGGAAAGTCAGGATTATGGTTGGAGCAGTACAGATGCTAAGACAAATGAAGATTTGGCATATAAACATTATCAGGATAACTTGAGCGCAGATAATCAGCCTACCAGTGACAATGCATTTCTTAAGGACACAAATACCTACCATACACCGGACAGAGGTAAATCATCGGGATTGGATGTAATCGACTTCCGTATGCACTGGGCGTTCGCAAATGCAAATTCCGCATTTGGTGCCGGATGTGACGAAGATAAGTACATAAACGATTCTACATGGAATGTTACTTATGTGGATTCTCATGACTACGCACCAGATACTGCACCGGAAGGTCAGAGATTTGCCGGTTCACAGGATACATGGGCAGAGAACTTAGATCTTATGTTTACATTCCGTGGTATTCCATGTATTTACTATGGTTCAGAAATCGAATTTAAGAAGGGTTGCGATATTGACCCTGCTACCAACAAGGCTGCATACGCACAGTCTGGTCGTGCATACTTCGGTGATGAGATTGAAGGTTCTGTTGAGGTAACTGATTACGGTGTATACAAGAGTGCAACTGGTCAGATGGCAGAGACATTGAACCATCCTTTGGCTAAGCATATTCAGAGATTGAACCGAATCCGTAGAGTAGTTCCAGCACTTAGAAAGGGACAGTACTCAACTGAGAAAGTTTCAGGAGGCGGAATTAGCTTTAGAAGAAGATTTACAGAAGGCGATGTAGATAGTTATGCATTAGTAAATCTTTCTGGATCTGCTACTTTTAGTGACGTTATCAATGGTACCTATGTTGAGTTGGTAACAGGAAAGACAGTAACAGTAAGCGATGGTACTTTGACTACAGAAGCCGTAGGAAAAGGAAATATGCGTGTGTATGTTCTTCAGAACGGTACTGCAAAAGCAGATGGCGCATGTGAAAAGATTGGTGAAGATGGTACTTATTTAAAATAAGATTGACTCACAATATTGTTTGATACATAGAAAGATGAAATGATGCATGAAAGGGGGGTGTCCAAGGACAGCCTCTTTTGTGTTGTGGAATAATTTTTGGGGGATAGGTGGAACAGCAGATCAATCGGGACGCGTGAACTGTAACAGAAAATGTGTATATAAAAGGGGGGGTTCACAAAGTATACACATTTGTCAGATACAATAAAATAGTGAAAAAAAGGCTTTTGCAGGAACTACAATCTGCAGGGAACGCTAGGAAATAGAATGGAGGAAAAACATTGATTGAAGTAAAGAATTTAGTAAAGAAGTATGGAAATCATGTGGCTGTAAACAATCTTAGTTTTACAGTGGAAGATGGTCAGGTATATGGTTTTTTGGGACCGAATGGAGCTGGAAAGTCAACTACCATGAATATGATTATTGGATATTTATCCGCAACAGAGGGTGAGATCATCATCAACGGTCACAATATATTTGATGAGCCGGAAGAAGCGAAGAAATGCATTGGATATCTCCCGGAAATACCACCTGTGTATGTGGACATGACAGTAGCAGAGTATTTGAAATTTGCAGCAGACTTAAAGAAAATTCCTAAGAAAGAGCGCGTAAAGATGATCAAGGAAGCTATGGAGATGACCAATATTGTGGATGTACAAGGCAGATTGATCAAACATTTATCAAAGGGATATCGTCAAAGGGTTGGTTTAGCGCAGGCAATTTTAGGTTTTCCTGAAATTATCATTTTGGATGAGCCTACTGTTGGTTTAGACCCAAAGCAGATCATTGAAATTAGAGATTTGATTCGGAAATTAAGCGAGAACCATACGATCATACTAAGTTCTCATATTATGCAGGAAATCAGTGCTGTGTGTGACAAAATTTTGATTATCAACAAGGGAGAACTTGTGGCGGAAGGTACACCGGAAGAGTTAGCAGAGATGGCTACCGGTTCTCAGGAAGTATCCTTGCGAATTAAGGGAAAGAAAGAGGAAGTAGACAAGGTTCTTCGAACTGTGAAGTATTTGCATAGAATGGAATACAAAGAGTCAGATGAAGCGGGAACAACAGATGTTGTGGTTTATGCGGATAAGGAGAGAGATGTGCGAGAGCATCTGTTCCGGGCATTTGCAAAGAACGAACTTCCGATTTTAAAAATGAATGCCTTTGTGAAATCTTTGGAAGAAATTTTCTTGGAGGTAACAGATGGAAATGTAAAGGAAAAGCTTCTTGCTTCTAAGGAAGTATCAGAAGAGGTGGTACAGGAAGAAGTCAGTGAACCACAAGAAAAGGGAAATGAAGAGAAGGAAAGTGAGGAATAATCATGATAGCAATTTATAAAAAAGAGTTGAAATCCTTTTTTAATTCCATGATGGGATATGTAGTTTTGTTTTTTTTCGTACTGATTGTTGGAATTTATTTTTGGGGTGTAAACCTGCAGGGGCAGAATGGGTTCATTGGAGATACCTTGTCTAATATTTTGATGACGTATACCATTGTCATTCCGTTGTTAACTATGCGTTTGTTTGCAGAGGAGAAAAAGATGAAGACGGATCAATTGTTATTCTCTTCACCAGTTACCATTTGGGATGTGATATTAGGAAAGTATTTTGCAGTAGTGACCTTTTTCTCGCTTCCATTTGTTTTGATCTGTACCATGCCATTTGTCTTAAATCAGTATGGAAATGTAATTATGATCAAAAGCTTTGTATCTATTTTGATGTTTTGGTTGCTTGGATGTGTGTTGCTTTCCATTGGATTGTTGGCATCTACAGTAACAGAAAATCAGCTGATTGCAGCAATTATTGCATTTGGTGTAAATATTGGAATGTTAGTTATGGGTTCCGTAGCTAGTAGTGTGCCATCTACAGCGATCGTATCCCTAATTGCGTTATCTATTTTATATTTTATTGTAGTATTGATCGTGTTTGGATTTATTCGTAATATTATCGTGTCTGGACTATTGTTTATCGCAGGAGAAGGTGCAATGGTCGCTGCCTACTTTATAAAATCTTCATTGTTTGAAAGTGCTTTTTCAAAAGTATTGTCAGGAGTTTCTTTCTTCTCAAGATACAATGAATTAGTAGGAAATGTGTACAGTCTTAGCAAGGGTGGAAGTCTGAATTTAGGAACAATTGTGTACTATGTATCATTTATCGCTCTTTTCTTATACTGTGCAATGCAAGTGATCCAGAAGAGAAGATGGAACTAACAAGGAGGTAAGAGTATCGTGGCAAAGAATAAAAAAGGAAAAAATATAGATAGTGTAGTTTCTTTTCGTGGCAGACGATTTAAGAGTGGAAGCTATAATGCAGCAATGTTAGTGTTTGTTGTTGCAATCGTAATTGTACTAAATTTGGTTGTATCCAAATTACCAGAAAAATATACATCAATTGATGTCAGTGGTGTAGATATGTATTCGATCAGTGATCAGACGAAAAAAATATTGGATCGTCTGGATACAGATGTGGAGCTTTACTATTTAGTAAATACAACAATGGAAGAGAGCTATGGAGAGTTGTCAAAGCTCATTACAAATTATGAATCTGCATCCGATCATATTAAGGTATACAGAAGAGATCCAGAGTTATATCCTACTTTTGGAGATCAGTATGAAGCAACTAGTACAACTGCTTTGATCGTTAAGAGTGATAAGAGATATCGTTTGCTGGATTTTAATGATATCTTTACCATTTCCAATTATGAAGATGTGTACTATTACGGTGAGGCGGCACAGTATGATTTTAATGGGGATAATCTTTTGGCAAATGCCATTAACTATGTAACAACGGATTCTCTTCCTAAAGTATATGAACTGGAAGGAAATGGAGAACTTGCTTTGGATTCTACCGTAGAGTCTGCTATTACCGATTCCAACATTACGGTGGAAAGCTTGAACCTGTTAAAAAATTCAGAAGTTCCGGAAGATTGCGATTGTCTGATGATTTTATCACCAGAAAAAGATTTAAGTGAGACAGAAGCAAAGGCGATTATTTCCTATTTGAAAAAAGGTGGAAATGCCATTATTTGTTCCGATTATCTTGGGGACACTAAGATGCCTAACTTTATGTCAGTGATGGAAGCATATGGTGTAACAGTAGAGGATGGTATGGTTTTTGAAGGGGATACCAATTATACCTATAACAATACACCTACTTATATTTTCCCTAATTTAGTTTCACTGGAATTTACGACGGATTTAGTTTCTTCAAAATCAACTGTGTTTATGCCATCATCACAGAGTATTCAGACTTTGGAGGATAAGGCAGATACAATAGAAGTTATGAGTTTATTGACATCTTCGGATGCTTCTTATTTGAAAGACGCATCGTCACAGAGTGAGAATTATGAGAAAAAAGATGGCGATAAGGAAGGTCCTTTTGATGTGGCGGTAGCCATTACAGATAGTAATATTTCAGAGGAAGAGGCAGAGGAGTCTGGAGAAGAACAGGAAGTAAAGACAAAGCTTGCTGTATTTGGTTCTTCAGCAATTATGGATTCATCCATTTATTCACAGGTGACTCCTTATAATGTGGCACTGTTTGTAAATACTTTAGGATGGATGTGTGATTCACAGGATAGCATTTCAATCGATGCGAAGAAAATGAATTCGGATGCTCTGTTAGTTACAGATTCCGATGCAAATAAATGGTTGATCGTGTATGCAGTCTGCATTCCGGTACTTGTATTAGTGACAGGAGCGGTTGTATCCATTCGAAGAAGCAAAAAGTAGTGTTCAGATATGTGAAAGGAGAGTTGTATGAAAAAAAAGAAGGGTGCAATAAAGCTCATTCTTGTGCTTCTTGTGCTGATACTGCTAGGAGGCGGTTACGCAGCCCTGACGGTAATGGATCCTTTTGCGGAAGAGGAAGTAGAAGAGGAAGAGGATGAGATTGTCAAAGAAGTGGAAGCAGATACGATTTCCAAAATTGTGTATACACAGGGAAAAGAACAGATCGAGTTGTATCTGGACGGAGAAACATGGAAGACTGCCAATGATGAAAAGTGTTCTGTGAATCAGTATACGGTATCTGCTATGCTCAATACATTAAAAGAAGTAAAGACATCAAGGACGTTAAAAGCGGAAGAAATCGATGAGGAAGCATTTGGTTTTAAGGAACCGAAAAAGGTGATTACATTTGACACAACAGAAGGTGACGAAATCACCTATACTATTGGTGCATTAAATGAGATTGTAGACAAGTACTATTTTAAAATCTCAGGAGATGAAAATGCGTATTTGATTGATTCTACTATGTATAATTCCTTTGATTACAACCTGCTGAAGCTGGCAGAAGTTGTAGAATTTCCATCTTTCCAAGATACAGAAATGTATGGGCTTTCCATTAAGCATGCAGGCGAGACAAAGGTGTATATGGATGTGGCAGATGCGGCGCACAAGCAAAATGAGGAAAATGTTCCTGAGAGTGCGTGGAAGCAGTACGTAAACGGAAAAACAAAAAAGGTAAACAAGGACAAAATGCAGAAAGCAGTGGATTCCATTGTTAGTCTTTCAAACTCTGAATGCGTGTCATATGCACCAACAGAAAAGGAAAGAAAAGCATGTGGGCTGGATGAACCAGCTTATGTGATTACAGTGAACTACACAACCGCTTCCGTTGAGGAAGATGGGGAAGTGGAAGACAAAGAATTTTGTGTATATGTAGGAGGCAATGATAAGGATTCGGGAGAATATTATGTATCTTGCTCTTTTGACGAAGGGATTTACACTATGAACGTATCTACTTTGTCAGATATTATTGCCATGGTGAAATAAGAGAAACCTCTGACCATTCTTCGAGAAGAGTGGTCAGAGGTTTTTTCTCTATAGGAAACTTTGTCCCCTATAGAGAAAAAAACGCTCCGCGAGGATGTGCAGTTCAAAGAGCGCAGTAGCTTTCAATCAATCAAACGTCGTCTTTGACTCGTTTTCTTGGGAAAGCCTTGCCTGCCAGTTTTCTAACCTGCGCTTTGACCTTTCGGTCTTTGCTTAGGCTGAAAACAGTGCAAAACCATGCAACACGCATCTGGCACGCAAAGTGGAGCAAGTCCCTCATGAGTGAGGGATACAGAGAGCTGACAGTGGACTTGTCCACTTTGTTCTTTCGGTTGATAATAGTGTGGGTTTGATGGTATAATAGAGTAGGTATAAAAAACAAGGAAGGGCGAAAAATATGAAGAAAAGACAGATAGCTGGAGTGTTAAGTGTAGCGCTGCTTTTGGGATGTTGGAATCCGGGTGGAAAGACTTTGCCAGAGCCGATGGTTTGTGCCAGTGCAACAGACACAGCTATTTCCATAAAAGAGCCAAAACCTAGTGCTTTACCGGTTGTCATAGGGAAAAAAGTAGCGGATTCTGCTATTACAACAGATGGAATACATGGCATGTCCAGTTATTTTATTGCAAAGAATAAAAAGGCATTTCGTCAAAAGTTAAGGACTGCAATGAATGCCAGACAGACCAATATTACCATTGTATATAAAGGCAGATATAACCAGATTTATAAAAATAAAAATATCAACACGGTTTTTGATCCAATTTGGGAGATGGATAAGAAGAATACCAGTGATGATTTTGATTATTTGTATGGAAATGTAGATACTTTTAAAATGAACATAAAGGCATATTCCAGGTACAAGTCTGTGTTTTATTTTACTGTTACTTATCGTGAGAGTGCAGAACAGACCAGACAGGTAAATCAAGCAGTGACACAGGCTTTAGCGGAACTTGATTTAGAAAGTGACAGTCAGGCGGAGAAGGTAAAAAAAATACATGATTATATCTCTGAGATGGTTACTTATGAGAAAGCGGTAGTGCCAACCAAGTATACTGCCTATGATGCCATTGTTGGAAGTACAAAACAGGCGGTGTGTCATGGATATGCATTATTATTCTATAAAATGTGTACAGAAGCGGGAGTTCCCTGTCGTTTTGTAACCGGAACAGGATGGACTGGAGGAAAATCTGTTCCACATGCATGGAATATGGTGAAATTGAAATCCAAATGGTATTTTGTAGACGTGACCTGGGATGACGTGGATCTCTTACGGACCACTTGTGTCTATGATTATTTTTTGAAAGGCTCTGCCAAGTTTCGTAAAGATCATGTGTTAGATAATCGGTATCAAACGGCGGCGTTTAAGAAGAAATATGTAGTATCAGAGAGTGATTATGTGGATGAAAACCTAGTGTACACCACACCGTCTCCTACATTACAGCCAGCCCCATCGGCTGAGCCAATAGCTACAGGAAATACACCTATAAATACAACAACACCTGGTGTATCCAATGCACCGGTTTCTACCAGCACAAACAGTACGGTTGCTCCCACAGCAGGAAGCAATGAGGAAAATGTTAATTTTGTGACACCAACTATAACCCCATAGCATAAAGGGAAAAAGAGAAAAGAGGGATTATTTTGTTAGATTGGAAATTGATGGATCAGAACTATTATTACGAGGGAACAGACCTTGGTTGTAAATATACAAAAGAGTGTACACAATTTCGTGTGTGGGCACCTACAGCAGAAACTGTAGAATTGAGACTATACGAAGCTGGAGATGGGGATTGTCTCATAGAGCAGATTCCTATGATGCTTGACCAAAAGGGTACTTGGGTTACCAAAGTGGAGAAGGATTTAGATGGAATCTATTACACTTATCTGATCAAAGTAGAAGGACAGACAAATGAAACAACGGATGTGTATTCTACGGCAGTAGGTGTGAATGGCAATCGATCTATGGTATTGGATTTTTCTCGCACCAATCCTGCTGGTTGGGAAAAGGATAAAGGACCGGAATTGAAAAAATACACAGACGCCATTATCTATGAATTGCATGTGAGAGATTTGTCCATGGATGATACATCAGGGATTGAAAATAAAGGTTTGTTCAAAGGTATGACAGAGACTGGAACAACCAGTCCGGATGGCTTATCCACGGGCTTGGATCACATGAAAGAACTGGGTGTGACCCATGTGCATTTGCTTCCATTGCATGATTTTGGAAGTGTAGATGAGAGCCGTCCACAGGATAATCAATTCAATTGGGGATATGATCCAATCAACTACACAGCCTTAGAAGGTTCTTATAGTACGGATCCTTTTCATGGGGAAGTACGTGTGAAGGAATTTAAGGGAGTTGTCCAGAAATTCCATAAGGAAGGGCTTGGTGTTGTTATGGATGTGGTATACAATCATACCTATCGCACAAAGGATTCTGTATTTGAACAGACGGTGCCTGGATATTATTATCGCATGAAGGGAGAAAATTTTGCAAACGGTTCCGGCTGTGGAAATGAGACTGCTTCCGATCATAAAATGATGAGAAAATTCATGATCGATTCCCTTAGCTTTTTTGCAAGAGAGTATCATATTGATGGATTCCGCTTTGATCTTATGGCAATTCATGATATCGACACCATGAACGAGATTGAAAAAGAATTGAGAAAGATTAATCCACAGATTATGCTTTATGGCGAGGGTTGGGCATCAGAAGCTCCTGCATTGGATAGCAAGAAGATTGCTTTAAAGGTCAATGCTAAAAAGATGCCAGGCGTTGCTATGTTCAATGACAACATTCGTGATACCGTGAAAGGGCACGTGTTTGAACAGACTGCAAAAGGTTTTGTAAATGGAGAGCAGGGTTTAGAAGAGGATGTGAAATTTGCCATTGTTGGAGCAACAGAGCATAGCCAGGCAAAGAAAGGGAAACAACCAGCATGGGCAGCAAGTCCGCAACAGAGCGTGAACTATATTTCTGCCCATGACGATTTGACTTTATGGGATAAATTGGCATTGACTTCCTCTGAGGCTTCGGAAGAGACAAGGAAGGCAATGAATCGTCTTGCAGCTGCAATTGTTTATACCTCTCAAGGAATTCCATTTATGCAGGCTGGTGAGGAGATGCTTCGTACAAAGCCTAGTACTGAGGAAGGTCAGCGTTTTTCAAAAGACAGTTATAATTTGCCGGATTCGGTGAATAGCTTAAAGTGGAACCAGAAAAAAGAATATAAGGATATGGTGGAATATTACAAAGGCTTGATTGCTTTTCGAAAAGCCCATGAAGGATTACGAATGGGAACGACCAAGGAAATTGAGAAAAACTTGCGTTTCCTAAAAGCAGAGAATGGTACGGTAGCCTATAGGATCGACTGTTCTTCCCTAGAAAAGGATACCAAAGAAATTTGTGTATTATTGAATGCCAATGAAGAAGAGTCTTGCTTTTCTATTCCAGAAGGAGAATGGAACGTTTTCGTTAACCACGAACAGGCTGGAGTGGATTGTATCAGTACCGTAGATGGAGGAAAAGTGGTGCTTCCTTCTATTAGTGCCTGTGTTTTAGCTCGCTAGGAGCGCTTTACGATAGTGTTAGAAAATGCTATAATTGTTACTGTTTCACGAACTGCTTTGCATAGTAGTGGATGGTAACCCCTTTGGAACATACAGAGGGGCGACTCACGGAAAGGTATGAGTGGTATGGAGAAAAAGAGGATAAACAAAAAACTCAGTAAATATATGCGATGGCCTTTGTATCTGTCAATCTTCCTGTTGATCATGAATATTATCATTTATATGGTGGACAGAGATGCCGGAGTGGTTGCATCAATTGCAGTCGTGTTCTATATTCTTTTTGCGCTGGGATTGTTTTTGACCAGAAGCTCCTCGATCATGTCTGGGCTGGTGGAATATGCCAGTGATTATTCACAGGTTCAGAGGCATTTGTTGAGAGAACTGCTTCTTCCCTATGCAATCGTAGATACAGAAGGATTTATTATGTGGGGGAACGATGAATTTTCTGATTTGTTAGGGGAAAAGACATTTGGAACGAAGAATATACAATCCATATTTCCGGAAATTAGAAAGGATCTCTTTCCTTTGGATATGATGGATAAGACCATCCATATTCAGTGGAATGAGAGAGCCTACAAGGTTGTCATACGAAAGATTGAAATTGACAATTTTGCAGGAAAGACCCAGGATAAAAAAATAGATGGTAAGGCAGATGATTGTAATACACTGATTGCCGTATATTTCAAAGATGAGACTGAGCTCAATGAAGCCATACAGGAATTGGATAAGCGAAAGATGCTGGTAGGATTGTTGTATATTGACAATTATGAAGAGGCATTGACTGATGTGGACGAAGTGAAGGCATCTTTATTGACGGCCCTGATTGATCGAAAAGTCACAAAATATATGCAGAGCATGGATGCAATTGTGAAAAAGTTAGAGAAAGATAAATATTTCTTTCTGTTTCGAAATGAGTATCTTCCACAGATGGAGAACAGTAAGTTTTCTTTGTTGGAGGATATCAGGGGACTTAGCATCGGAACCGATATGTCTGCTACCATTAGTATTGGTGTAGGCTTCAGTGAGGAAAGTTATCAGAGAAGTTATGAGTATGCCAGAATAGCCATCGATCTTGCCCTCGGTCGTGGAGGAGATCAGGCCGTTGTAAAAAAGGGAGAAAAGATTTCTTACTATGGTGGAAAGAGTGTTCAGGTAGAGAAGAAGACTCGTGTCAAGGCTCGTGTCAAGGCTCATGCTTTGCGTGAATTGATGGAGACCAGAGAACGGGTTATGATCATGGGACATTCCATTGGAGATGTGGATTGCTTTGGTGCCGGAGTTGGAGTATACCGCATTGCCAAGACGTTAGGAAAGAAAGCAAATATTGTGATCAATGAGGTTACGACTACGGTTCGTCCTATCAAGAATCGTTTTCTGAATGATGGGGATTATGAGGACGATATGTTTCTCAATAGTCAGCAGGCATTGGAAGTAGTAGACGAAAACACCTTACTGGTAATTGTGGATGTGAACCGTCCAAGTTATACGGAGTGCCCGCAATTGCTGGAAAAAGCAAGAACCATTGTGGTTTTAGATCATCACAGACAGGTAGGGGATGGCATTGAAAATGCAGTGTTGTCTTATATTGAACCGTATGCATCTTCTGCGTGCGAGATGGTTACTGAGATCTTGCAGTATGTGGGCGATAATTTAAAACTGCGTCAGGTAGAGGCAGATGCCATGTATTCGGGAATTGTAGTGGATTCTAATAATTTCCTGACTAAGACAGGTGTGCGTACCTTTGAGGCAGCAGCATATTTGAGACGGTGTGGTGCAGACATTACCAGAGTTCGAAAGATTTTCAGAAGCAGCAACTTGGAATATAAGTTACGGGCGGAAGCGGTACAGCGCATGGAAATCTTCAAGGAACATTATGCCATTACAGAATGTCATGGAGATGGAGTGGATAGTCCGACGGTACTTGGTGCCCAGGTGGCAAATGAACTGCTTAATATTAGTGAAGTGAAGGCGTCTTTTGTTTTGACACCGTATAATGACAGAATCTATGTCAGTGCCAGATCCATTGATGAGCTGAATGTACAGCTTGTTATGGAGAAGCTGGGCGGTGGCGGTCATATGAGTGTGGCAGGAGCACAGCTTCACGATGTAGATATGGAGACAGGCAAACAGATGGTGCGAGATGCACTTGCACAGATGCTGGAAGAAAATGAGATATAGATGGAGGAAGAGAAATGAAAGTAATTTTATTAGAAGATGTAAAATCAGTTGGAAAAAAAGGTGAAGTTGTAGAAGTGAATGACGGTTATGCCAGAAACTGCCTTTTAAAGAAAAAAGTTGGTGTGGAGGCTACTCCTAAGGCACTCAATGATTTAAAGCTAAAAAATGCAAATGATGAGAAAATTGCCCAGGAAGTATTGGAACAGGCACAGGCATTTGCAAAAGAATTAGAAGAAAAGAAAATCGAAGTCACCTTAAAAACAGGTAAGGACGGAAGAAGTTTCGGTTCTGTATCGGCAAAGGAAATTGCAGAAGCAGCAAAGAAACAGTATGGTTATGATCTGGACAAGAAAAAGATGCACTTGCCAGAGGCAATTAAGACACTTGGTACATATGTAGTGCCAATTCGTTTGCATCAGAAGGTAACTGCAGAGTTGCAGGTTCACGTAAGTGAGAAATAAATTGCTCGGATACCTGTGAACGGTAATGAGAATTTAGATAAGAACAAGTATCATAAGGTCATTTTGTTAACGAGTAGAAGGAAAGTGCTACTGTATGTGAAAGGTATGTGCATGCAACTGTAGTCACAATTCGAGGGGTTAACAAAATGGCTTTTTGTACCCTATATAGAAAAGAGGAAATAGGATGGACGAGGCAATCATCAAAAAAACACAGCCTTATAGTGCAGATGCAGAGAAGGCAGTCATTTGTTCCATGCTGTTGGATAAGGAGGCAATCACTACTGCCTCAGAGATTTTGCAGCCGGATGATTTTTACCAGAGACAGTATGGTATTCTTTTTGATGCCATGGTGGAACTGCATAATGAGGGAAAAGCCGTAGATCTGATTACGTTAAAAGAACGTTTGGTCACAAAGGAAGTTCCACCGGAGTTGTCAAGCGTGGAATTTTTCAGGGAATTAATGGGAGAAGTTCCTAATTCGGGAAATATTAAGCAATATGTGGATATTGTAAGTGATAAATCCCAATTGCGTAAAATGATCAAGGTTACAGAGAGCATTACCAATGCCTGCTATTTGGCAAATGAGCCGGTGGATGATATTATGGCGGATACCGAGAAGCAGATTTTTGACCTGTTACAGAATCGTTCCGGTGGAGAGTTTGAGAGCATCAAAGACGTGGTGATCCAAGCCATTGAGGGAATTGAGAAGGCATCCAAAACAGCAGGAAAGGTGACGGGTATATCCAGTGGATTTTACGATCTGGATTATAAAACTGCAGGATTTCATCCTTCGGATCTAATTCTGGTGGCAGCCAGACCAGCTATGGGAAAGACTGCATTTGTATTGAATATTGCAGAGCATGCAGCTGTAAAGGAAAATATACCTACGGCTATATTTAGTCTGGAAATGTCAAAGGAACAGTTGGTAAAACGTATTTTATCTATGAATTCTAAAGTGGATTCTCAGGCTATGCGTACCGGTGAATTGCAGGATGACGATTGGATCAAATTGGTGGAGAGTGCCAAAATTATTGGTAATTCCAATCTGATCTTGGATGATACACCGGGAATTACCATTTCTGAACTGCGCTCAAAATGTAGAAAATATAAGTTGGAATTTGATCTGGGCATGGTGATCATTGATTATTTGCAGTTAATGCAGGGAGGCAAACGTGCAGAGTCCAGACAACAGGAAATTTCAGAGATTTCCCGCTCCCTAAAAGCATTGGCAAGAGAGCTTAATGTACCGATCATTGCGCTGTCTCAGCTTAGCCGTGCAGTAGAGCAAAGACCGGATAAACGTCCCATGTTATCTGACCTTCGTGAGTCAGGAGCCATCGAGCAGGATGCGGATATGGTAATGTTTATTTATCGAGACGATTACTATAACAAAGATTCCGAAGAGGCAGGAGTGTCGGAAATTATCATTGGTAAGCAGAGAAGTGGACCTACAGGTACCGTAAAACTAGCGTGGTTGTCCCAGTATACAAAATTTGCAAATTTGGAGAGAGGAAACTAATGGAAACCTTATGATTGCATATACTATTCTTGTAGAAAAAGAAAAGTGGGGGAAGCAGGAGGAAGAGCTGCTTTCCTTTGTATCCCCAGAACGTCAGGAAAAAATAAGGAGCCTGCGTTTTGATTCAGGGAAACTGACTGCTCTGTACGGTGCACTGCTGGTTCGAATGAGCCTTTCAAAATTGGTGCAGACAGATCCCGGGGAATTTGTTATAGCAAAGGAAGCCCATGGAAAGCCGTATGTCCAGGGGAGAAAGGATTGCTACTTTAACTTGTCCCATACAAAAGGCTGTATCCTCTGTGGGGTAAGCAATACTTCGGAATTAGGAGTCGATGTGGAACTTCTGGATAAAAAAGCTCCTTATGGGGTTATGAAGCGTGTGTTTCATGAACAGGAAATTGCATATGTGGAATCCAGTGAAAAAAAGAAAGAAGAGGCTTTTTTTGAAGTTTGGACAAGTAAAGAAGCCTACACCAAACAGTTGGGATGCGGACTTACCATTTCACTTACCGAATGCAATACCAGAGAGGAACAGATTCAAAGAAAGTTACAAAGCTGGAGTGAGGATGGATACCTATATTGTGTGTGTAGTGAAGAAACGGTGGAGAAAAGAAACATTACCATAGAGGCTCTACTTGCATTTTACAAAGATTTGGGTAGGAGCTGAATCAATGTCATTTACTTAAGCGCTAAATCATAATTTATAGGTTGGAATGTGAATGCATCTAAAAAAAACAATATATTCGCAGGCCGATTCTTTCATAAGAGTTTAAGGCTTAAGTTAATGACATTGGGGGCTGAATAGTTACATGGATGGAAAAGGGGGAATTAGATGACAGATCAGGAATTAGTAAAGAAGGCCTTGGAAGCAAGAACATTTTCCTATGCCCCATACTCAAAGTTTCGAGTAGGAGCAGCACTGGAGACAGAGGATGGACAAGTATTTACAGGATGTAATATAGAAAATGCAGCATATACTCCTTCTAATTGTGCAGAACGGACGGCATTTTTTAAAGCGGTTAGTGAAGGAAAAAGAAAATTTACGAAAATTGCAATAGCCGGAGGATACGAAGAAGGAATGGAAGTGTCGGGATACGCTGCTCCATGCGGGGTCTGTAGACAGGTTATGATGGAATTTTGTGAACCATCTAAATTTCGGATTCTTGTAGGAAAAAGCAAAGAGGACTACAAAGAATATACATTAGAGCAATTATTACCAGAGGGATTTGGGGCAGACAATCTATCGTAGGGGGGTGGTGGATTTTGACACATTAATACAGATAGAAAAGATAAGGGAAAAGGAGGACACCCATATGAGAATGTTTGATATGATCGAAAAGAAAAAACAGGGTCAAGCTATGACCAAGGGGGAGATTGAGGAGATGATCCGTCTGTATGTGGCAGGTGAAATTCCGGATTATCAAATGGCAGCATGGGCCATGGCTGTATGCTTTAAGGGAATGACAGATGAAGAATTAGGGGCTCTCACACTTGCTATGGCTCATTCCGGACATATGGTGGATTTATCACAGATAGAGGGAGTAAAGGTAGATAAGCATAGCACAGGAGGAGTGGGAGACAAGACTACCATTGCCATTGCTCCTATTGTGGCTGCCTGTGGAGAAAAGGTGGCAAAGATGTCGGGAAGAGGATTGGGACATACCGGTGGAACCATTGATAAATTGGAGTCTATTCCTGGGTTCCAGACAGAAATCCCAACCGAGCAATTTTTTGAGAACGTAAATACCATTGGATTGAGTATCGTGGGACAGTCCGGGGATTTGGCACCTGCAGATAAGAAATTGTATGCCCTTCGTGATGTAACAGCAACTGTGGACAGCATTCCGCTGATTGCCGCTTCTGTTATGAGTAAAAAGCTGGCAGCAGGAAGTGATAAGATTTTGTTGGATGTAACCTGTGGCAGTGGAGCATTTATGAAGAACAAAGAGGATGCAGTAACCCTTGCAAAAAAAATGGTGGCAATCGGTGAGCAGGCAGGAAGGCCTACCATTGCATTGATTACCGACATGGATACTCCTTTGGGAGAACATATTGGAAATTCTTTAGAAGTTGCAGAGATTGTAGAATTGTTACAAGGAAATGGAAAGGAAGACTTGCGAAAAGTATGTATCAGTCTGGCAGCCAATATGCTTTATCTTGCAAAAAATAATCAAAAGGTAACCTATTCATTGGAAGAATGTGAGAAAATGGCAGAGCAGGCCATAACCGATGGAAGTGCTTATGAAAAATTAAAAGCAATGGTAAAGGCACAACATGGAGATGTGTCTGTGATTGAGGATACACAAAAATTCAAAAAGGCAGATTACTATTACGAAGTGGTTGCACAAAATAGTGGATATGTGGTTCATACGGATGCACAGCAATTGGGAATTGCTTCCATGGTATTGGGAGCAGGACGAGAAACAAAAGAAAGCTCCATTGATTTTGCAGCAGGTATTGCCCTGAAAAAGAAGACCGGGGATCCTGTGGAAGTGGGAGAGGTTCTGGCTGTGTTATACACCGAAAAGTATGACACCATAAAAGAAGCAGAGGATATTCTTAGAGCTGCATATGTGATCAAGAAAGAAAAGCCGGAATCGGAAAAGTTGATTATGGCAAGAGTGACCAAAGATGGGGTAGAGTGGTATTGATTCCAACTTTGAAGGCACTAGAGGGGATCAGCTAGTTTTGCTGTTGGAGGTCTCATGTTTACTTTTATAAAAAAGAAATGGTGTATGATAATCATTATGGTTGCATTATTGGTGGTATTCGGAATATATGAAAACAATGCTTTGACTACTAGTAGTTATACCATTGACTTAGGATTAACAAGTGGTTACAAAATTGTTCAAATTTCAGATTTGCATAATAAATCTTTTGGAGATAGGAATAGTAAGCTTGTAGAAAAAATTGTTGAAGCTCGGCCAGATAGTATATGTATAACAGGAGATGTGGTAGATGCCAGTCATACGGATACGCAGGTTTCCATTGATTTGGTGAAGCAATTAGTGAAAGTCGCGCCGGTATACTATGTGACAGGAAATCATGAAAGGGCTTTGCAAAGTAACATTTATACTTCTATGGAGGAAGCATTTGTTGCCAATGGTGTGCATGTAATCAATAATCAAATGATGGATATAAATGGAGAACTTCAAATAATTGGTTTGGACGATAGGAGTCAATCGGTGGATGATTTTACCCTTGAAACAGTTGTGAGTAGCGGTGACAAAGAAAAGAAAACGATTCTATTAGCACATGAACCTCAGTTATTTGATAAGTATGTGTCTTCAGGAGTTCAACTGCTTTTAAGTGGGCATGCTCATGGAGGTCAGGTGAGAATACCGTTTATGGAAATTGGGATTGTTGCACCAAATCAAGGATTTTTTCCACAATATACCAGTGGAGTGTTTCGCAAAAATGGTACTAGCATGGTTGTGAGTAGAGGTCTTGGAAATAGCATTTTACCACTTCGGATTTTTAACAGACCCGAAGTGGTTGAAATTACAATCGAATAAAGAAGATTGGTAACAGCTCAGCCAAGAGCTGTCCTGTTACGGCTCACAGCAAGCTTACGTATGCAAATTGCTGTGAGCCACACCTAATTCATGGACTTTGCTCCCCATGGTTCACCCAATTCAGAACCATGATATTCGATGTGAGGGACATTATTAAATGCATACTCACTGATAGAAGTGACGGTATTAGGA
>JBGVLO010000182.1:0-2673 GCA_045124315.1 Lachnospiraceae bacterium | reverse complement strand
CGCAATCACTTCCACGCCATAGCGTTGGAGTTCCAGGGCAACTTCTTTGCCCAATTCGCCACTTCCGAGCAGTAATGCCTTTGTAGCCACAGAGGTAAGGGGAGTTCCGAAATTCATGAAAATATAATGTTATATTGTTGTTCTTATTTCGGGTTGCAAAGGTACTACTTTTTTTTGAAATATGCAAATCGTTTTTTATAATTTTTTCAAACAATTTTTAGATTGCCTTCTGTACTTGTCAGTTCTATGACACGGAGTGTGTATTTTTTTTGAAAAAAGATTGATTGTAGCCGCAAAATATGCGTCTTAGTGCTATTTTTAAGCTGCATTATAGTGTTTTGAGGTTGCAAGATCGCGTTCTACAGCTGGACGCGCTGCTGGGCACCAGCTAGTCAGATGGCTAATCCACGGTATGAGATTGCGTAGATGGCTTGTTTTCCAGCGAGATACAAACGAAATGGAGATTCTGAAAAGAGTACAGAGAGATTATCTTGTGGACAACTGTCCAGCAATTTCTCAAAATACATGTACCCGCGCGCGGGTGAAGTTATAGAAACAGCTGGTCAGCTGGGCAACTGTCCACAAAAAAATATTAGCGAGCGCTGCAGGTTTTTGTGTGCCGAATGGATACCGAACCCTTACCGAAGGAGCACTTGAATACGAGCATTGATACGAGCAATAGGAATAACAATATAAAAACCTCACCCCGCAAATCCAATGACTTGCAGGGTGAAGATATTTAGATTTTACACATATTCAAGTGATATGCCATGGATAACTATACGAATAGTATCAGCCACTATGAATCGCTCATATTCACGATTGCTGATAGAGAACCTAATGTTTTTAGAAATACATCCGTCTTCATTGGGAGTTTTTACGAAACATGTTCCTTGTCCGTAAATTGTTGGTAACTCATCTTGTGTTTCAAATGGACAACATAGAGGATATAAAATTTCTTCAAAATTTTTTATTTCCAATCGTTGAAGTGGATTCGGTACAATAGTTTTCCCGCAACATTTCTTGTTGATTTTATTTTCTACCCAATATTTATTTAATGCAGTGTGGAGAACTTGGTAAATTTCTCTTTTTTTATTTTCATTCATCACCATTTCAAATTATTCAAAATCATATCCAACAATTTTTTCAGCATAGTCTCTCCAAGATGTTTTATATGCTTCAACCGATTCATTAGGAACATAAATTATTGCAGTTTCAGGGAACACCGAAGTTCCTAAAATAGGAGGCATGATAGCTTTGCAATAAACAGATGACATTGTACATTTTTCAAAAGCAGAATTTCCTATCACCTCCAAAGAAGCTGGTAATATTATTTCTGTAAGACTAGCCAATCCATAGCATAGGTATGCAGGTATAGATCTCACTTTATTGCCAAATACGACTTCTTTTAGAGCGGTAGTAGTTTTTCCAGATTCCACATGTCCTAATCCATAATACGAAGTACTTCCACCAGTTACATAATTAGCTATATAGTAGATTGTGTTCCATGTGATTTTTTGAGGTACTATCCCAATAAAACCACCTCCACCATAGTTTTCGGGAAAGGTAAATTCCTTGATATTATTTGTACCACTGAATACGCCCTCTCCAATATATGTTACAGTATTTGGAATGCTTATATTTCTTAAAGTTGAATTGCAAAATGCTTCATCTTGTATTATAGTACAACCGTTAGGAATAACCAAGTTATAAAGATTTGTATCGTAAAAAGCGCGTTTAGGAATGGTTTTAATTGTATTTGGGAGTATTATCTCAAATAGATTTGAACCTGAAAAACTAAAATTAGTTATTCCAGTAAAATACTGAAATTCTTTAAATGAACGTAGATAAACCTTGTCTTCAAGAATCAATTCACTTACTGTAGCCGCTTCGTTATATGAAATCTCTCCGTCATTATTTGCATCTACGCTTTTAGCTAATAATGCTACTTTAGTGTATGAATCTTGAAATGCAATATAATCATCACTATTAGGCTGAGAGTTCGAGTTATTTCCTTTAGTTATCTTAATCACAGTGCCATCTGCGAGTGTGAAATAGACATAGTTTTCATCTTGAGTTACAGATTGGAACATAGAGTCGCCATCTTGACCGTCCTTTCCATCGGCACCGTTTTGTCCATCCTTACCGTCCTCGCCATCAACACCGTCTTTGCCATCTTGTCCATTCTCTCCTGTGGCTTTGCCAAGTTGTGTCCAAGTCGCACCATTGTCATAAGAGATATACCAATAGCCTTCCTCTATCTTCAATTGTGGTGTGACACCATCTTTACCGTCTTGACCATCAGCACCATCTTTGCCGTCCTCGCCGTCTTGGCCGTCTTTTCCATCTGCACCGTCTTGACCATTAGAGCCATTAGTGCCGTTTTGACCGTCTTTACCAGAAACAGGGAGTTTGTTGCCATTGTCATCCAATAACCACTCGCCATTCAAAGTCCAATAATATACACCATCAGTATCTTGTGCTACACCAATCACTGGGGCATTAGCAGAACCGTTTTGTCCATCTTGACCGTCTTTTCCATCTGCTCCGTCCTTACCGTCTTGTCCGTGATAAATGGTAATAGGGTCGTGTTTACCGAAAGTGATGGTATAGCCAATCACTTCACCATTCTTCTTGATTTCAACGATACCTGTGATGAAGTCGTTGGATTGA
>JBGVLO010000181.1:0-38242 GCA_045124315.1 Lachnospiraceae bacterium | reverse complement strand
ACAAGAATATCAGGATAACAAGAAAAAGTATTGAACAAGAAGAATTTGTGAAGTAGAAAGTAAGTATAAAAGTGGATAGAGTGGATAAGTCAATAAAGTAAAAAAATAAATTTTGGCGATATGCACAAAATCAATGGGTTGGTGGCTGGGGTCTGTACAGTAACATGTGGATTGTTAGATTATATTGAATGTATAGGAAAAACATGGTAAAATTTTCTATGTGTAGCAACAGCTATACATAGAGTACCCATGACAGGTGGTAGCCTCCCGAGCTACATAGCCGGCTTGCCGGTGAGGAGAAGGGAGGTGCGTAAGAATGACAGCAGCAGACATTATCATGATTTTCATCGGGATTATCGGTTTACTGATAGCCTTTGGTAGCTTCGTTATTACGTTTCTTGCGTATCTCGAGAAGAGAAACAAGAATAAATAAAAATTGCCTATCCTGTCGGCGAAACGGGATAGGCGGGTGTCCGTAAGGACATCAATAACACTATTCTCGGGAGCATCCACTATGGAGTGGGTACTCCTCTTAAGTTTATTATATCATAAGTGCATGAATTTTCAATATGAAATATTCGTCTAACGGCTTATAGTTTTGAATAGATCAGAAACATTGCAGAGCTTAAAGTATGTGCAGAGAACCGGACAGGGAGCAGACATCATTTTCAGGGAAATGGTAATGATGGGAAAACCATATCCGGTATACAGGGTGTTTAATGCTGCTGTACAGCTCACAATAGTTTTGTAAACCTTATCAAATATGGTTTAATTGAATTATCTGGAAAAGATTATATGCTGACAGCACGAGTATATGAGGCAGTGAAATCACAAGTTGAATATACGAGAGATAAGGTTGTACAGTATATTAAAGCGAGAGAAATGATATTAGAGTATTTGAGAATGAATAAATCAATAAAGAATTCTGTCATTCGAGAATTGTGTGGTTTCTCAAAACAACAAGCAAGGACAACAATTGACAAGATGATTGCAGAGAATCTAATAGAAAGGATTGGAGCTGGTTCTGCTACGGAGTATACATTAAAATAATCGAGTGGTCCAATCGAGTGCACTCGATTGATAGATGCTGTAAATACTTGAAAAATGCAGAAATATTAAAGTAATCGAGTGGTTCAATCGAGTGGCACTCGATTAGATGTTGAATATTAAGGGAGCATCAGTTTGTAAAGAGGTCTTATGTTGTGGAAAATGACAGGATTAGAAACGAGGAGGAGTCTATGAGTACGACTTATGAAATTTATAAATTTGCAAAGCCAACCCAAAAAGAATTATCAGTTGTAGACAAGTTTAATTCCTATGATTCGTTTCGTATAGTGGATGAAGATGGCGATGATACCAGATGGGGTATTTATTTGTTCAGAACGGATGATAAATCTATAAGCAATCTTGTAGACAGTCGCTTTGCTGTAAAAATGGTGCTTCCTGAACTGGTAACTGATTATGAAAAATTGTATGCAGCTTTGGACTTTGATCATGAGGCAATAAAGAATAACTCTGTTCATGTTATTAAATCAAACGTCAGATACATGGATATTTCAGACGGTGTGAATACCAAACAGATGAATATGTCAATGCTTGAAGAATGGGTAATAAAATGTACCCTAAGTCGTAGAACAGATTAAAAGCTGGCCATGGAATTTGCTTTGCAAAATCGCATTTGTTATCGGCTTTGCTACGTTGTAAATCTATTCCAACAGGTTTTTGTTATCAGAAAATTAGTTTAAATGAAGGGAGTACACCTGTTTTGGTATATCATGGACTGAATGGTGTGTATATGAAAGAATTAAAAAAATGGATACGACTTGATGCAAGAGGAAATAAAAATGGTGTAAATGCACAGTTTTCAATAGAAGAGGAACAACTTGCTTATGCAATATGTGCTGAAAAGGGGGGGGAGAAGATGATTTTACGGTCTATCCTAACCCTGATATAAAAATATTAGGAAAATTAAAGCAAAACAAAACAAGAACACAATTATGGAACAATCTTCCCACCGAATTAGGGTATAGAAAAATAAAAGAGCCAGGGAAAGAAAATGGGAAAGATGAAGTTAGTAGTACCTAAACTGCCTTTTGTACAAGTGACAACTTCGGAGTAAAAAGAAAAGGAGTAAAGATATGATATACGAATTAGCAACAACAGAAGATTTACAGGCTGTATACGATGTAGTACAGCATACAATAAAAACAATATACCCGAAATATTATCCGACAGAAGTGGTGGATTTTTTCTGTGAGCTTCATAGCAAGGATGCCATATTAAAGGATATCGAAAATGGTGATGTGAGTGTACTTAAAATAGATGGGAAAATCGTTGCAACAGGTTGTTTCGTAGAAAACCATATCACAAGAGTTTATGTGTTACCGGAACATCAGAAAAAGGGCTACGGCACATTTATTGTGAAAAATATAGAAGATCAGATTTGTGACAGATATGATAGGGCATATCTGGATGCTTCCCTGCCGGCAGCAGCACTTTATGAAAAGCTGGGATTTTCGACTGTAAAGCATGAGAGATATCCTGTAGAAAATGGAGTCATACTTGTCTATGAGGTTATGGAAAAAGAACTTTGCAAAGTTATTACAGATATTAATTACGTGGAGAAGTAACAAAACAGGAGTTGTGGCTATGTGCCATAACTCCTTTTTTGTGTAAAATTTCAATGTATTTTTATTTGGATTTCCAATTGCTATCTTCTGCTGCACGAGCATAGTGTGCTTTCTCATCATTTCTTGATTTTAGGTAATCCACACGAGAGGGAGCGATATCTAATAGTTTCAATACCGCATTCTGCATCTCAGGGTGGTTACGAAAGTTCGTGATCAAATCTTTTTCAAAAGAGTTGAGAATTTGTGTATTATCTTGATTTTTTCGATAACCAAACACTGACAGCACATCTTTTAAATCATATAATTCGCACAAAAACATTAATGTGTCTGCATCTGGTTGTGTGGCGCCACTTTCCCAACCATAGATTGTTTTTGGAGCAACCTGGTATCCATTTGCAGCTAATAGTTCAGAAACCTGCTGTACCGTTAAATTGCTACGTTTTCGATATTGCTTTAACATAAGAGCAATTTTGGGATTTTTCATAGTCTATAATCTCCTTCTCTTTATCTGTTGGAAATAAATGTGGACAGTCAACTGTTCAGAATCTATTTTCACTTTATCAAATAGCAAAATCGTTTGTCAATAAAATATAACAAATTCTCTTGTAACAAGAAAAAACAAAATTGACATTCTTTGTAAACAAGAATAGAATAGAAGGAGAGTACATTTTTAAAGAAAATACAAAAATGTTAAATGAGGTAGAAATATGGAGATGAAAAATAAAATCCTTGCCTATATAGAAACTCAACAATTTTCAAAAGTTCACATGGCGCAGGAACTTCATATGACTTTAGACAAATTTGAACAGGGAAACCAGATAGACTGGAGCGCAGAGGAATTGTTGAAAATATGTGTGTACATACAAGTAGAGCCGGAAAAATTTTATGAGAAGAAATTGTGTTAAGTATATTGGGAAAGGGGACAGCTTATGATATGGTATCGCTGTGAAAAGGAAGAGTTGGAAGTGAAAAGCAGCATATGTCCCCATTGTGGTGGTCGTGCATATCCACAGAAATCAGAAATTTATTGGTGTGCCTGTTGTCAGGTCCCAACTTATGAGAAAGACTGCCCCGTTTGCGGGCAGGAAGGAAAAAAGATTGCAACGGATGTACGTCCAGTTTTTCCTCAGGAACGATTGTTGCTGGAAGCGATCTTAGAACAGCAAAAAGGATGTATGGAAGTAAATCTGGAAGGAAAAGCAATTTGGAATGGTACCGGCAATTATTATTATGCAGATGGGAACAGACTAGATGTAAAAATTAGTAAATTAGCGGAGCTTTCCGTTGAGAAAGTTAGAATCAGATATGAAGAAAAATGCAGAGAGAAACTTGCAACATATGAGAAAATCTTTGAGCAGGAGTGTGCAAAGTTTGTGGCTGCAAATGAGAGCCATTTACAGCAGATTGAATTTGATGCATTGTCCTATATAAAAAGTTTAGAGGAAACCTATTCCGTAAAGGATATGATGATTTCTTTTTCAGGCGGAAAGGATTCTACTGTGGTGGCGGATTTAGTGACCAGGGCTCTGGGAGATGGCAACAGGAAGATTCTTCACATTTTTGGTGATACTACGTTGGAATTTCCAATGACTTATGAGTATGTAAATCGCTATAAAGCAAATCACAGACAGACACCGGTGTTGTCTTCAAGAAATAAGGACAAAGACTTTTTTGAGCTCTGTGAGCAGATCGGCCCTCCAAGCCGTGTGATGCGCTGGTGTTGTACCATTTTTAAGACTGGTGCCATTACAAGAAAGATTGAGAAAGTTGTGGGTAAGAAAAGTCATATTGTGACATTTTATGGAATACGGAGAAGTGAATCTGCCAGTCGCAGCAAATATGAGAGAGAATCTCAGAGCCCAAAGATTACCAAACAGACCGTGGTTTCCCCTATTATCGATTGGTATGACTTTGATGTGTGGCTGTATCTGATCGGACGCAAGGTAGATTTTAATGATGCGTACCGGTTAGGGTATGCCCGGGTAGGCTGTTGGTGCTGTCCCAATAATAGCCGATGGTCCGAATTCTTGTCAAAGCTTCATATGCCAGAGCAATATGGGATATTTCGTGCTCAGCTGATTGCTTTTGCAAAAAAAATAGGAAAGCCGGATGCCGAGAAGTATGTGGACGAAGGAAAGTGGAAGGCGAGACAGGGGGGGAACGGTGTGGAGATGGCACAGAAATCTGTTATCTCGTTTGCACCTTGTGCCACAGAGGAAAATGCATTTAATTATGAACTGCAACGTCCGATTAGTGAAGAGTTTTATGAATTGTTTAAGCCGTTTGGAACACTGGATCATCAAATGGGAAATAAAAAACTGGGTGAAGTGTTTGTATTAGACCGGATGGGACAGCCACTTCTTAAATTGCAGGGACGCGTGGGAACAAAAAAGCTAAAAGTGACCATTTATCAGAATCGTCTGGCTGGGGCAAAGAGCCTGAAAGGTGCAGAAGAGAAGATCAAATGTCAGTTGACTAAGTATCAGATGTGTATGGGATGCCTTGCCTGTGAGGGTGTTTGTCGTTTTGATGCTATTTCAATCCGTGAGAAAGATGGTGAGGTGTCCTACCAGATTGACGAGGAAAAGTGTAAACAGTGTGGAGAATGTGTAGGACATTTTATTGCAGGATGTTATATGCGGAAAGTGTTGGCTATCAAGCGTTAGAACGATTACAGAAAGGAACAGGAGAATGGGAAAAAAAGTAAGATTAAAAGGACATGAAACGTTCTGTCTGCGGGAAGGCTGGCTACAAAAAGGAATGGATGAAGTGAATAAGGATCCCAAGGTGTTTTCTGGGATGAGTGGAGCAGATGCATTAGGCGTGGGGAGTAACATGGCAAAATCTATTCGTTATTGGTTAAAGGCAACTTTGCTTACAAAAGATAAGCAGGGAACCGGGACTCTCCTGACGGAGTTTGGAGAGACGGTATATCAGTTTGATCCTTACGTGGAAGAACCTTTTACCCTTTGGTGTCTGCACATGAATTTAGCATGCAACGAAGAAATGGCCACAAGTTGGTATCTGTTTTTTGAACAATGCAAGTTAGAGACATTTACAAGAAATGAGTTGGAATTGTTACAGAAAGAAAATCTCTGCAAATATGCAGGAACAGAGGAATTAAGTGAACGTTCCATCAAAGATGATTGTAGTGTGTTGTTACAGATGTATGCCAGAGAGCATTTTGAGCAGAATGACCCGGAGGACAAAAAGAAATGTCCTTTTACAAGACTTGGATTGTTACGAAAGACCGGTCAGCAATACAAGCGAGAAAGACCAGATCTTAGAAATGTTCCTGCAGAGGTGGTTTTATATCTGATTGCTACAGTTTTTGAGGGAGAAGATGCTATCAGCATGGAGAAATGTTACCAGGGCAAAAAGGGTGTAGCTTCTCTTCTTGGAATTGGAGTGGCAGACTATCAGGATTGCCTGGAGGAACTTGCGAAAAAGGGATATTTACTTTTAAACCGAACGGCGGGACTTGATATGATCTATTGGAATAAAGAGCAGTACCCGGATCGGCTTACAAAAGAACAGGTTATGAAATACTATTACGAGAACTAGGAGTGTACAATATGCAGCAATTAAAAGAGATGCTTCAAATCAATAAGAACTTTCAAAAGTCTATTAATTTGCGTCTGAACTATGAACAGGAAGAGAAGATTGATGGATATATTCCAACCAGGGCTTCTGTTCAGATACTAAAAAAATATATGGAACAGATTGTAAGGGGTGGTGTGCGTTCTTCTATTCTCATTGGACCCTATGGAAAGGGAAAATCCCATCTGCTTTTAGTGTTGCTCGCATTGTTGTCGAAAAAGAACCGGGAGAAACATGGAGAGGTATTAGAACGCCTGGTGGACAAATTAGGCGGCGTAGATGATGAAGCTGCAGGTTTGGCAAGACAGACCATGGAGAAGTCCTGTTATCTGCCAGTGTTAGTTTCTGGAACTCAGCAGGATCTGAATCGTACGTTTTTACTTGCACTGCGAGAAGCACTGGAGAGGGAAGGACTTTCTGGCCTTATGCCAAGTACCTATTATGAAGAGGCACAAAAGGCAATCTGTGTATGGAACGAACAGTATCCGGATACATATATACGCTTTCAGGAGTATCTTAAGGAGAGAGGAAAGACTATCGACAGCCATTTACATGGGTTGCAGCAGTATGAGGAGCAGGAGCTTCTTTGTTTTCAGGAAATATATCCGCTACTTACGGCAGGCAGTGTTTTTGAACCGATGGTGCAGATGGATCTGACTGTGCTATATAAGTCTATCAATGAGGCAATCTGCCAGCAGTATGGTTACAGTGGTATCGTATTGATCTTTGATGAGTTCAGCAAGTTTGTGGAGGGATATCCGAAAGAACGCTTTTCTGGAGCCATGGAAGTTTTGCAGAGTCTTTGTGAGCTTGCCAATTCTTCCAAAGAGCAGGAACTGCACGTGATCCTGGTGGCACATAAGGCTATGAAAGAGTACAAAAATAAGTTGCCAAAAGAAGTCATCAATGCATATACCGGCGTAGAGGGGCGACTGCATGAAATTTATTTTACGACTTCTCTAAAAAATAGTTATGAGTTGATCCAAAATGTTTTAAAGAAAGAGGAAAGTGCGTTTTCTGATGTCATTGCTTCATCATATTTTCAAAACATGCAGGAGAAATCATATTGTCTACCCTATTTTAACAATCTGTTTTTGCAGGATGACTTTCAAAAAATCGTGGCACAGGGATGTTATCCGCTTACACCGGTTGCCGCCTATCTGTTGTTAAAGATCAGTGAAATAGCAGTGCAAAATGAGAGAACGGTATTTACTTTTCTGACCAACGACGAACCATACAGTCTGGTGAATTGTCTGAATCATTGGGATGATACAAAGCAGTTTGCCACAGCGGGACAGATTTATGATTATTTTTATCATATATTTGCAAATGAGGGTAGCGACCAGAGAATTCATCAGGAGTGGCTAAAGGCAGAGTATGCGTTGTCCGTGGAAAGTGGAGAAAGAGAGCAGGAAGTGATAAAGACACTTGCGCTCCTTTTTATGGTGGGAAAGCAGGACGAGATGTATGCAAAAGAGGAAGTACTCTGTGTTGGCTGTGGTATGGCAGCAGAAACCTTTGAACAGGTGATGAAAGGTCTTTGTGAAAGGAATGTGATCCTATTTCGTAATCGCACTAAGAGTTATGCATTTAAGAATAACATTGGCGTGGATGTTGATCAGGAAATTGAAAAGCGCATACAGACTAAATTTTCAAAGATCAATTTGTGTAGAGAGTTGGAAAAAATTTCTGAATTGGAATATGAACTTCCAAAACGTTACAACCAAAAGTATACCATGACTAGATATTTTAGCTATCAGTTTATGGAGGCCAAGGATTATCTGGCATTAAGTGACAGTAAGTATTTGTTTGAAGAAACATTTTCAGATGGTAAACTGTTGGCAATTCTTTCAAAGAATGCAGAGGATCTGGAGAAAATACAAAGAAAGACGGCAGAACTGTCAGATCTGCGGATAGTAGTATTGTATCCGAAAGAGGAAGTGTTGTTGAAGCCGTTAGTCAAAAAGATTTTAGCTGTCCGTTCGCTGAAAGAGGATAAAGAATTTATAGAAGATAATAAAGCCTTAGAGCGGGAGATTGCCATGTACGAGGAGGATCTATTGTTTGAGTGTAACGTGGGTCTTGAACAGGAGTTTCTTCCTATGTATGGAAACTGTGTAGTACTTCATGAAACAGAGTGCTATAGCGAAACTGTATTTATGCAGAAAAAATCGGATTCAAAGTTTAACCAGTTCCTCAGTAGCATTTTTGAAAAATACTATAATCGGACACCTAAGATCAATCATGAGTTGATCAACCGGAGAACTGTGACGGGACAGATCAAAAAGGCTAGAGTAAAACTTATTGCTAATATTTTGGAACAGCAGGAGTTTGAGAGATACACCAAGGGTACTATGGCAGAGGCTACCATTTTCCGGGCAGTTTTTTTGCATACGGGAGTGTTGGAACTCAATTTGGGAGATACGTGTATTTCTTATCCTTGGGACAATGGTGTGCAGTATGTATTAGAAAAAATGCAGGAGTTCATTTCTGAGGCGGCTAAAGGAGAGAAAAAATCCTTTGCTAAATTGTACGAGGAACTACAAGGGGAAAACTTTGGTGTACGAAGGGGCGTATTACCTTTGTATCTGGCATATTCTCTTGCATTTACCCATGGAGAAAAGGACAGTAAAGTCTGGAATTTGCGCACAGGAATGCCGGTCATCTATCTTCGTGACAGAGAAGTAGAGCTAAGACCAGAGCTGTTTGACAATATCAATGATCAGCCGGAAGAATACTATTTGCTGATGGAACCGGTGAATGAAAAACGAGAACAGTATTTACAGACATTGGAGCAGACATTCTTTGTGGAGACAGGGGAGTCTTTTATGAACAAAAATAAACGACTTTCCTACATTACAGATGGGATGTATCGCTGGTATTGCAGCCTGCCGCCATGTAGCAGAAATTATGATCTGTCTGTGTATGGGGAACAGCAGAGACGAGCGTTTCAGGTATTTCGAAGAGTATTCTCCAAACTGGAGCGAAATCCAAGAGAAATTTTGTATCAGACATTGCCAAAAGCTTTTGGGGTAAACGATGAATACGAAGAGTTGGCCGATTCCATTTTGGACATGAAAAGGTCGATGGAAAGTTATCTGCTATCCCTTTGCAATCGCATTGTAAGAGAGACAAGGAAAGTATTGGGGGTACAGGAAAAAGATAATTTCCTGCGTTCCTTAAAACAGTATTGTGAAATCCATACGGCAGGCAAAGAAGGTTATGTCAGCTCTAGACAGACACAGGATTTTTTACATTGTGTAGAGAAATTAGCTACCCATGATGAACAGGAGATTGTAAGCAAGATAAGCAAAGCGGTTCTTGATCTGTATGTGGAGGATTGGAAAACAGAAACATTTTTGCAGTATACAGAAGCATTAAAGGATATTTCTGAGGAACTTTCCAAGATGGAGAACGGTTCCGAAGAAGGAATGCAAAAGCTTGTATTTACTAATCGACAGGGACAGGAGGTAGTCAAACATCTTCGCATGGAGCAGGAAGATGATGGTGTCAGTGAGTACCTGCAAAATGAGATAGAAAGTGCGCTGGAAGAATTTGGGGATAGCATGGAGACCAATCAAAAGATAACCGTCATGGTAAGAATGATTGAGAAATTATTAGAGGAGTAAAGATGCAAAAGAGAAATATATCTTCGTATTTGTGGTTTGATGTAGAAGAACTGCAAGAGAAGGAAAAGGACTATATATATATGGACAATGCAGCCACTACATTTCCAAAGCCAAAAGTGGTGTGTGATGCAATGGATCAGGTAAATCGCTGTCTGTCGGTGAATGCAGGCAGGGGTTCTTATCAGTTGGCACAAATTGCAACAGGGGGGATGGATAGTCTTCGTGAGGATTTGTTAGATTTAGTGCATGCAAAAGAGGGTGGTGAGGTGTTTTTTACCTCATCTGCCACCATGGCATGCAATGAGATTATAGGCGGTCGTGCGCTCTCCCAAGAGGATGTAGTGTATGTATCGCCTTTTTTGCACAATGCAGTCAGAAGGACCTTATATCTTCACGAAAAAGCCTGTGGCTGTATAGTAAAAGAGATTCCCATAGAGGAAAAAACATTGGAAATTGATCTTGAAAAGATGGAATATGCCTTCCGGCAAAATCCTCCGTCTTATGTATTTGTCAGTCATGTGTGCAATGTGACTGGTTACATTTTGCCTATTGAAGAGATTTATAACGTCGCAAAAGAAGTAACGGACGGTGAGGCAAAAGTCATTGTGGATGCGGCACAATCCTTTGGTCTTTTGGAGATGGATTATCGGCTGACACCGTACGATGCTGTTATTTTTGCGGGGCATAAAACTTTGTATGGGCCGTTTGGGATTGCCGGGTTCATCAAGAAAAAAGACTTTGAATTACGGCCTTATTTCGCAGGTGGGACAGGAAGTGAATCCCTAAATCTTTCTATGCCGAAAGAGAGTCCGAACAGTCTGGAACCTGGAAGTCCGAACCTTTCTGCTATTGCCGGCCTGTATGCTGCGACACATTTCATAAAAGAACAGGGGATAGGTAATATCCGTGAGCACGAAAAAGCGTTGACAGATTTACTGGTAGGGGGGCTTTCCTCCATAGAAGGAGTGACCTTGTATGTTCCTGATCACAAAGACCGCCACATTGGCATTGTGTCTTTTAATGTAAAAGATTGGATGGGAGAAACGTATCTGGCAGAAGATATTGGTACTCTTTTAGACAGAGAATATGGCATTGCTGTCCGAACCGGATACCATTGTGCCCCGCTGATACATAGGTATTTGAAAAATGATATGTATAACGGCACGGTACGGGCAAGTGTAGGCTGGTTTACGAAGAAAGAAGACGTGGAACGGTTGGTGCAGGCGGTGCGAGAGATTGTGGAAGGAGAATGAGGAAGATGAATGAATTTGTCAGTTATTTGAATACATTACATAATGCAAGTGCAAGTAATGAAGGTGCCTACGCAGAAAATATTGATAGTGATAAAGATATCTATAGTGGTAAGTTGAAATTTGATAGGAAGATCACAGAACAACTGTACGACACATTGATCTTGCAACGGGGGAAAATTGTCATTCTTACTGGACATGCCGGAGATGGAAAGACAAGGATTTTACAGGAAATCATAGAGAAATTTACCGGGAACAAGATGGATGTAAATGAAAAAGAAATCGAGGTGAATTTTGAAGATGGGAAAAAATTGCTCTGCGTAAAAGATATGAGTGAGCATGAAAAAGAAAGACAGATTGCTTTGATGAAACGTGCAATTGATGAACAGAATATTGGAAATAACTGTATTCTCATTTCTAATACCGGTCCTTTGTTTAACGTATTGCTAGAGTTGGGGGTGGAAGAAGAAAAGATCATTCAAATGCTTGATCACAAAAAGATACAGGAAATTTCCTGTGAAATAGAGAAAACTAGAAACGTGTCTGTGATTGTAGCTAATTTAGCCTTGTTTGATAATAGTGATATTGTAGATAAATACATTAAAAATATTGTAAATCCTCAGTTGTGGGTGGATTGTGAGGATTGCAGCAAGAGAGAGTATTGTCCTATTTATTTTAATCAGAGAAATGTGAGGGGAAATTTGGCGCAGGTTGTTGCATTTTCAAAAGCATTTTATCGTTGGAATTTCGAGCATGATGAGAGATTTACAGTTCGACAAATGATTGCACATATCGCTTATGCATTTACGGGGAATTGTAGTTGTAAAGGCATGAGAAGGTTACAGGGAATCAAGAAGAATCAGAAGCGAAAACTGTATAACTCTTTTAGCAATCTGTTTTTTGGAAACCATTATGAAAAAGGGTTATCTTGTACGGATAGGAAGGCCTTGCAGATTAAGCCAATTGAAAAAATTAAGAAACAGGCACTGGATTCAAAAAAAGTACCGCAGGAGTATGAATTGTTTGTACAAAATAATTTTACTGCTTTTTCCCAGGAAGTAGAAGAATTGGTAAAAATATGTTGGAAAAGCTGGAATCTCGTAGAAGAGGAGGAACAAAAACAGGAATTGCTAAAGGTGATAAAGAGGGCATATTTTATGTATCACATAAAGGGAGAAGAGGAAAATAAAGTCCTTTTACGTTCCGTGTATTCTCCAATGTTTTTGTGTTATATGGGAATTCAAAAAGGGGAGCATGCCAGAGGAGAAAAAATTGAGTTAAAGAAAATGGTATCTACAGCTTTACAGAATTTGTTTGTGGGGCTGGAGGATAAGGAAGCTGGCAGAATTTACATGACAGTGAAACGGAAAGGAGAAATAAGACAAAATGTGCAGATTTCTACTGGATATATTGAGAAAAGTGACATCCAAATTGAAATTTGTAGCGAACATAATGAAGTGAATGGTGAAAACGAGAGATACATTGTTTTAGAATGCAGAGGGCAGAGAGAAAAACTTACGCTTCCTATGCTCGAATATTTTGATGATATTAGAAATGGAATGCTTCAGAATAAAGTAGATCCAAGATTGTCACAGGGAGTGGAGAATATAAAGGCAAAAATCTATCAGGCAAGAAAGAAAAAAGAGGGCGATGGATTAAGTCTGATCTACTCAGATGGCGCGAAGATACGAAATATTGAATTGTACATAGAAGGTGGAAAAATATATAAGGAGTGAGAGCTATGTTTCCAAAAAATAATGAGGAAGCGAAAAAAGATGCATTATATATACAGGCATTTGGAAAACGTTTATACGGAGATCAGACGATATATGAATATTTGCTGAAATTTTATTGATTTTTTGTTCGGATAAAGTGAAAAATGAGGATGGAAGTTTCAAAGGGAGCTTTTCTTTTCATAAAGATTTGGAAGACATCAGTTATTATGTAAATCCGAGAATTGGGCTAAAACGTTTTATTTTTTATGAGAAAAGTAAGAATGAGAATCGGTTTCCTATCGATAAACAGTGTTATGAGGAAATTGTAGATATTGTGAAAGAAACCATTGCCGATCAAAAGAATCAACAAGAGTTAATTGCTATCATGCAGGATAGTTTTTATGGATTTTCTGCTGTATTGAAAAATAGAGCATGGTTTGCACAATCCCTTCTTCCAATTGCACCACAGTTGATCTTCAACGAATCAATCGGGGATAAAAAGGAAAGAGGAAAGTTAAAAATCGAGGGGGAAAACGATTACAATAAGACGGAGAGAAAATTTCAATTTACTCGCCATAGTTTTATGGCGCGAGGGGGAGAGGTATATTATCTTCATGTATTACAGGGATTGCAAAGAGAGGAACAGACAAGAATACGTCTAGAGGCTTATTTGAAGCACTTGGTGCATGCGGTGGATGATCTTGGATATTTGGGAGAGTTTATTCAGGACAAGTGGGAAGAAAAAAAGGAGATTGAGGTAAAGGAACAAATGCAAGGATATCGGTGTGGGTATATTCCCAATGGGTACCAAAGAAGGGCATCCTATACTTGCAAGGAGTTGTGCTGTATTTTATCCAATACCATGAATCAATTGGATAAAATGGAATATTTGGGACTTGGTATGATGCTACAGATTTTCCGGATGATGTATGAACAGGCAAGTCTTAGGATTGGAAAGACTGGGATGCCATTATGGTTTATTGATGTGAGCAGGGGGAATAAAAATATTCGGATGCTTGCGGAGCAGTCCTGGGTACGTTATCAGGAAGTCATTGAGGAGGCCACGAATAAGGGATTAGATAATATTGAATATATTCGTCCCAATTATGAAAAGAGAAATGGGAAATCCTATAAAGAAGGGGAGTTAGAGATAAAATTGATGAACGATTCGAAAAAGCATACCGTTCATATGATCCGAAAGATTGGAAAAGACATGAAGTTAGTCATTCCGAAAACCGGAGGAAGAGAACGGATGACTTTTACGGAAGAAATTGTGACTTTTTTAGTAACGTCTTTGTTGGAACCAATGCAAAAAGTTACAGTAGATACGTTTTATGATAAACTTTTTGAGCATTTTGGAATTGTAATTGGGTCTCGTCATGCAGAAGAGTATTATGCATATCAACATATTGATCAAAATTATGAAATTGATTTGAAAGAAAATGAACAAGAATTTTTAAGACTTTTAAAAGAATGTGGATATTTGAGAGAATTGTCAGATGCAACGGCAATTGTATTTAATCCGTATGAAAGGGATGAGATTAGATGAAGTATTGTAAGCAAGTAATGATTGATATGATTACGGATCAAATCGATCAGATGGAGAGCAAAAAACTGATGATCCGAGTCGAAAATTTTGATAATGCGAAACTGTATTGGGAATTACAACAGTATTTTCATGAGGAGTGCGTAAAACGACAGATCAAATATGAAGCAAAGATTACCTTACAGGCGTGGGAACGGTTAAAGGATCGTTATCCTTATGAAACAAAACAACTGGAAATTTATGGAGTGTTGGACACTAAGAATCGAATTACCTATTATCGAAATGAAGTGGCGGAAAAAAAGACAGTTCTTCTGCTTTTTGGGACAGAATATGCAGAGGACAAAGCAGGATTAAATGAATTGTTTTACATTAATCCTGCGATTATCGATGCAGAGGTGGGGAAACAGTATAGTAAACTTTTTGAAAAATATGACTGGCTGATGGAAAAGGAAAAAAAACGTTTGGATAACTACTATCATCAGTTATTTTTGCATGTGGGCAAGAACATCATGCATTTATCGGATTTGGTAGACCAATTACCAGATAGTATTTCAACGTTTGAAGAACTTATGGAGACGTTGTTTGCGTGTAGCTATACACATTGGAAAATGCCAAATCTGTTAGGGCAGGATATTAGTAAGGTAAAAGAAAAAGGGAAGATTGCATGTTTAAACAAAGCATTTGAGTTTTCGCAACGAAAAAATTTCGATAAGATTTCTACTGCAAAGCGTTATGTGAAGAGAATTCAGGATTACGCAGAACGTTCGGGGCAGTATGCCATCGATTGGCCGTCGGGAACCGGTTTTTCATCTTATGAGGAATTTGCTAAGGCTTTGACAAATTATATTTATGGACAGGATATTGAAAGATATCGAGGCTTGTTGTGTGGCATGCCGTTTGAGATTATCAATACTGTGTTGGAGTTTAAGGAAACTCCAACACAAAAAACGAAAGGAAATCAAACGGTAAAGTTATATGATGAACCACTGCTTATGCTTGGAAAGACGATTGCATCTGCATTATCCCAGGAAGTGACAGAAGAGTTTGATACATTTACCATACAAGTGGAAAAAATCGGGATTGCAGGTGTGTACGGAGAGGAGAATCAGGAGGACACAGAACAGAAAGTCAAAGAAATCTGGCAGCAAGTTTGTTATTATGCAGGAGGGGTACTGGATTTCTTTAATAATACATTGTCAGATTCTATGGGGAAACGAAAAGTAGAATTTGAGGATGAGGATATTTTTGATATTAATAATCTGGAAGAATTATGGTATAAGGGTATATTATGTATGCTTTCCACGTCAAACAAATTATCGTCCGTAAAATATAAAGTAATTCTAAAAAATCAAGGCGAACCATTAAAAGGTGGAATTACCCAATATGAATGGAAGTTTTCAGAGTTCGATGGCTGGTTCAATACCTTTACAGAATTTACACATGGATTTTTGAATCATGAAGAAGAAGACTATCTTCCGTTTGGTATTGTCAAAAAAATTGGAAGTTTGGTGCAGGCTCAGGAAATGGAAGATTTTTATCACGTGTTATCATATACGGACATTGAATACCGAAATGTGTTGCAGGTGTTTGATCGAAAGTACGGGAACAAATATCCTTGGTTATATGACAAATATAAAAAGTTGGCACATCATTTTATGTGTTTTGTAGGAAGTATTGTGGATCGAGGGCTCTTTGGGACAATGGAAGCGGAGGTGACGGAACAATTACTTGATTGTTACAAGCATTTGGCAGATGAGTTATTTGTGCTGGAAGCAGACGAGCAATTGCTTGGTTCCTATCCATTGTTTTTAAATGCCTTCCTTATTTCTGATTCGGATGATGGATTGGAGCAGGATATAGAAATCAGTCACGCGATTGTACCGTCCTATCATCCGGCAACTATTGAAAAATTACAGGAAAAGCTACTCTATATAGCCGATGGAATGAAAGAAATATTTGAAAGCTTTGAAGAGAAAACAGAAACAAGAATAGCAAAAAAGATCGTAGACAACATAGATTTGTTGAATGAAAGATCAACCGTTTGTAGTGCGATTGACGTGATAAAGGGAAGAGGAAAACTGTTAGTTGCAGATAAGATGCATTTTTCTTATGCTGTATATAGTGATTATGATTTTCATGAGAAATCGTACGAAAGACTGGATTTTCTGCAGAATAACATAGAATATGATGAAGATTATGATGTTAGTCAGTTTAAAACGATGACAGTAGAATCAAAAATGATGTATCGGTATATTTCAGAATATATCACTACTTTTCCAATGGCAAGAGAAAGTTTGAATATTGCAGCAGTTCATTTTGATAATTTTCAGCCTATTATTGCGGCCCTTCACTATATGACACAGGAAAAGAAATCGCAGGTAACTAATTTGAATTTATATATTTATATGCCGAAAGAAAAAACTGGTGGACAGGGGTATTTATCCTATTGGGTAAATAATTTTTTCCACGAGGATTCTACAGTGAACATTCAAGTATACTTAAATTACTATGAAAAGGAAAGTGAATTGGAAGAGTTATTTCAGTATAAAAATATGGATATTTTGTTCTTAAAAAATCTTTTGGTGGAAGACGATGTAGATTTTTCTTCTCTTCATGTAGAACGATTGGATGAAAAGGTAAAATTTCCTATGATATATAAACCATTGCCTATGTCTAAAAGTAGTAAAAAGCGAGAGATTGAAATTTCACAGTTACAATTTGCGGCAGCAAGTGCCCATACAAAATTGATGTATCGGTATTTGAATCGAAATAGAAAAATCGAAAATGTGCAACCTATGGTTGTGAGAAAGGTACGCATGGATAAGGAAAAGCTGGAGTTAGTGGACAGTCTTCACAAAAAAGCCGGATGGGTTGTATGTATGGATATGGGGATGGACAAGAAAATTTTGTATAACTATGACCAGGCAGAAAAACCTTTGGATTATCGGATGATTGGATTTTCTACAGGAGAGGGCGCATTTGGAGAATATAATGTGACGGTTTCAGCAAGAAATGATATGGTAATGGATTTGAAAGAACGTACCAAACAGAAGTTGACAAGAGTTTTTGGAAGATGGGATGAGGAACAGCTTGAACAGGCGGCATCCTATTGTGTAGATATGGCAAAAGATCTGGATGGCAGCAGTTTGCTAAAAGCTTTGAATCCCAATGATGATGATATTAACAATTTTCTTGCTTATGTTCTTACGAATGAGTATGTAAAAGAAAAAGAATCCGATTCGGATTATCAGATCTTGGTTAGTTTGGATTCCTATAAACATTGGTTTCGCGGTGTGGACGATATTACGACAGGAACACTGGAAAAATATCCGGACTTTTTGTATCTGACTATCCAAAAAGAAGATTATGGAAAAGAACATGAGGATATAGCGATTCATGCGACTCTTATTGAATGTAAACTGGCAAATGAGAATAGAGGACATTTGGATAAAGCGTATACACAGATTTGTAATGGATTTAGGATACTGCAAGAGCGGTTTCGTCCGAACTCTACAAAAATGGATAGTCGTTTCTGGTTTTTACAATTATATCGTGTGTTAGTATTCTCTCAGATTCAGGTTAATAATAATAGAGAAGAGTTTAATATGCTTGCAAGAGAGATTATTGGAATTTTGGATGGGCATTTTAAAATACAGTGGTCTGGAGAAATCTATACATTTTGGCGTGATATGGACCAAAATACAGCGACGGAGATATCATTAGAAAGTTTTGATGGAAAGCCTGTAAAGCAGGTTGTGTTTGGGCAACAGAAAATCAAGCAAATGCTGACAGGAAAAATGGAAATGTTGACAGATACTTTTGAAATTGTATTAGATGAGGAAGAATGGAAAAAACGAGAGCAGGAAGAGGAGGAAAAGGAGGAAACAGAACAAATAGTGCAGGAGTCAGAACAATCAGGTGGACAAGAAAGAGCGGAAGATGATATGTCAAGTAAAGAAGCAGAGCCAGTGATGCAGGAAGAACTATTGACTGACAGCAAAGAAGAACAGATATTTCCGAGTAACACAGATGTGAATAGACTGGAAAATGATTCACAGAGATCAGAGGATGCGAACATTTTACTTGGAGAAAGCAGACAGAAGGGAGAGCGTATTTCCTGGAATTATACCAATAAAAATGTGGCAAATCGGCATCTGCTTATTACTGGCAAATCCGGACAGGGAAAGACCTATGCAATTCAGGGACTTTTGTTGGAATGTTCACGTGCAGGGATTCCAGCTGTTATTTTCGATTATACAGAGGGATTTACCACAAAAAAATTGAACGATCTGTTTAAAGAGCAAATGGGGGACAAGATTAAACAAAAACCAATCAAGTACACTAAAATGCCAATCAATCCATTTGAACGACATAAGGTGGATATTCATGAGATACTGGATGATGATGTACTTAGTACGTTAAGAGAGGAAGAAATCAGAGAAATTTCCATGGAGGATGCTGTAGCGGTATCTACTAGATTGGCAGATATTTTAACACATGTGTATGATTTTGGACCACAGCAGTATTCGGCAATTTATACAGCCTGTAAGTCAGGCCTTGAGAAGTATAAGGAAGACATGAATTTCGAGTATTTCAGACAAGAATTAGAAAATATTAATTCGAAAGAGGCGACCAGTGTATTAAGAAAGATTACGCCGTTTTTGGATACGGATATATTTCGTACAAAGGCAACCATGGATTGGGGAGATATGCTTTACAATAAGGGAATGGTAACTGTGATTCAGTTGACGCAGATCCCAAGAGATATGCAAATTGCAGTAACTGAGTTTATCCTTTGGGATATGTGGTATTATTCCGTTTTAAATGGAGAGGAAAAAAATCCGTTTATTGTAGTGTTGGATGAGGCTCAAAATCTAGATTTCGGAGAAAAGTCAGCAGCAAATAAAATCTTAACGGAAGGTAGAAAATTTGGTTGGTCCGGCTGGTTTGCAACTCAGTTTTTAAAAGGACGATTGAAGGAAGATGAAATCGGAAGATTGCAACAGGCATCCCAGCGCATATATTTCCGCCCACCAGATAATGAAATCGTTTCCATGGCACAAAGCATTGATCAAGACAAAAGTCATACTTCAGAATGGGTGAATCGATTGAATAATTTGAACAAGGGAGAATGTATTGTGAGTGGAGACAGCATATTTGGAAGTGGAACTCAGAAAAAGTATCCAGTGCAGTTAATAGTAAGCAGTATGGAAAAGCGGGTAGAGTAGAGGGCTTGTAATCAGATTATAGACGGTCATGCCTTGCTTTTTATACGAACAAACAATAGGTTGGCGTTCCTTAGTATGCGGGGGAACGCCTTTCCTTTATATATCGATATAGTTCTTTTTATCATATAATCACTAACTTTTTGTTTTGTTGTATCAAAAATATTAGTTTCTAATAAGTTTTAATTCAAATCAATTAAAACTTATTAAAAACAAGAAAAATGTTTATACAAAAATTAGAGGAAGTATAACGGAGAAAAATGTAAAAAAATTGATTTTTTTACAAAAAACGATATAATTAATATAAAAATAATTGTATTTTTTATCATGTAGACAGTTTGTTTTTGGGGGAACTGTGTTACGAAAGACAGGGGGAATCAAATATGCATAAGAGAAGATTTTTGGTACCTTTTCTTTTGGCAGCAACACTTGCTTTAGCCGGATGTGGCAACCAAAAGCATGAGGAAGATGTTTCAAAGGAGGAAGAAGTAGAACTGTACATTTTCAATTCCAAAGGTGAGATATCTGATGCCTTGGAGAATTTGGTGGCGGATTACGAGAAAGAGACGGGTGTGCCTGTGCGCTTGTTTAATACCCAGGCGGGAGAGGATCACATGAAAGCTCTCCGTTCTCTCATGAACGAAAAAGTAAAACCGGATATTTATACCGTGCAGTCAGTGGCAGAGCTGGAGGAGTGGGAGAGTTATGATTATGTGATGAATTTTTCGGATTCTAAAAATATGACCAGTGAGTTTCAGAAATTAGCAGAAAATATTCAGGAGGGGTTGCGTTTGACAACAGAAGACGGAACGAACTATGGTATTCCGTATAACATTGAGGGATATGGCTATATGGTGGATACCCAGATGCTTGCAGATATTTTCGGAGAAGGTAATACTGAGAAGCTTCTGGAAGACTTACGGTTGTGCGATTATAGTGATTGGGAGAATTGTGTGAAGGCACTGGGACAATTCATTGATAGCGGAACTACTACAACGGTTACTATTCATGGAAATAAGTATACCATGCAGAGTAAGACGGGACTTGCAAAAAAACTGACAGGTGTATTTGCTGTGGCGGGAAGCGATTCTTGGACATATGCAGATCACATGTTAAATGTAGCTGTATGTGCGGGGCTGCAAAATGTAAGCCAGGCACAAAATGCCACAAAGGAACAGGTAGAGGATTTGAAGCAGGTATTTGTAGCATACGCAAAAGCCTTGGATTTAAAGACTTCTTATGCGGCAGGTGAAAATGGGCATCTTACCCGTTCGGCAGAAATGATCAGTGCAAGCGCAAATAGTTATGATATGGCAATTTCTAAATTTGCAAACAGCAAAGCGGTTTTCTTTAAAAACGGTAACTGGACTGCTGCAAGCATTGAAGCCATTGATCCGGAAGTAGCAGCAAGACTTACGTTTATTCCGGTAAAACTTCCGATTTCTGATTCGGATATTCAAGTGGAAGGATTGACGGCAGAGAAGATGAACCAGACTATACCGGTATTTGCATCTATGTATTATGCTATTAACAATCGAAATGACGATGCACATAAAGAAGCTGCAGAGGACTTCCTTGTATGGCTCAATACTTCCGAGACTGGAATGAAGTATCAGACAGAAGTGTTTCAGTTTATTCCGTATAATGCAGATCCGGAGACTACGACTGTGTCAAACGCACTGGGGAATTCTATTATCCAGTATGTAAATTGGGGTGGAACGCTGGCAAATCCATATAATGGTGCACCTTCTAACTGGGGAGGCAATACGGTGGGAACCTATATTTTAAAGAAATATCTGTCCAACCCTTCATGGAGTCAGGATGACTATGAGGCGATAGCAGATTATGCAGTGGATAAATGGATTTCCATGGCAGGATTAAACTAGAGAGGGGGCATCGTTATGGCAGGTAAGATCGATTGGAAGAAGAGAGCGACGAAAGACAAAAGTTTAAAAACAGGAATTGCTTTTTTCAGCAGTATACGTGGAAAATTGATTTTGGGATTTCTTGTGCCTGTTGTTTTGATTATTGTATTGGGCGTGATTTCCTATGAGATTTCTTCCCAGGGATTTCGTGATAATTATGAAGAATCAGCAACATCCACAATACATACTGTATCGGAATATTTTGATTTAGGATTTCATACGATTTCTTCTAAATCGTTGCAGTTAGATTCCAAAGAAAGCATTACAAATTATTATTCTGGACAGTATAAGGGCGATAAGGTGAATGAAGTGCTGGCGCAGACAGAGTGCTATAATGAGGTGTATTCCGCAGCTGTACTGGATCAGATGGTGTCGGGGGTATACATTATCGGAAACTATGGAGATAATGTGAATTCCTACCGAAAAGAAGATCTGATGCCAGATTGTTATGCAGACTTTTTAATGTCCAGTGAGTATCAGGCATTGGTAGATAGTCGGGATCCTGAAATCTGGCTGGGATATCATAAGTTTATTGATGAAAAGATGGGAGATATTCAGTCAGACTATGGTATCACTGTAATTCGAAATCTTATGGATTCTGGTAACAAAAAGGCAGGATTTATTATTTATGATATTTCGATAGATTTCATTCAGGAAATGTTAGATGAGACCGAGGTAGGAGAAGGTAGTATTGTTGGCTTTGTTACCGATGATGGACGGGAAATTTTATCAGCCGCCTCTGACAAAGATTTTTCTTTTGTAGATACCGAATTTTATAAAGAAGCCTTAAAATCAGATGCTATGACTGGAGATCAGATGGTTTCCTATAATGGAAAAGATTATTTGTTTACATATGCAAAGATGGAAGGCTATGGTTCTATGACATGTTCCATGATTCCACAGGAAGTTATTTTGGCACAGAGCTATGAACTTCGAAATGTGACAACTGCAATCGTAGTAATTGCATGTATTATCGCTATTTTGATTGGTACGATTATTGCATCCGGAATCAGTGGTGCTATCGGACAGGTAAACAAGAAGTTAGAAGTGGTTTCTAGTGGTGATTTGACTGTTGAAATTAAGAATCGAAGAAAAGACGAATTCCGCAATTTGATTAATGGAATTATGGGAATGTTAAAGAACATGAAGAAATTGATCATGGAAGTGGCAGGTACAGGTTCAGCGGTGGCTTCGGCAGCAGAAGAAGTAACGGATAATTCAGCAGTTGTGCTTACTGCTACACAGGGTATTACCAAAGCAATCAAAGAGGTAGAAATTGGTATTGTTCAGCAGTCAGAAGATTCCGAGCGTTGTCTTATGAAGATGAGCGAGCTTTCAGATAAGATTAATGAAGTGTCGGATAACACAGAAAATATCAAAGAAACTGCCAATGATACAAAACGTATTGTAAAAGTGGGACATAGTACCATGCAGGAATTAGATGATAAAGTAAAAGACACTACCAATCGTATGAAGGACATTTTATCTAGCATCCAGCAGTTAGCGCAACAATCACAGACGATTGGGAATATTATAAATACAATTAATGATGTGGCTGAGCAAACCAATTTGCTGTCATTAAATGCATCTATTGAGGCAGCAAAAGCCGGTGAGGCGGGAAAAGGATTTGCAGTGGTGGCAGATGAAATCCGAAATCTTGCAAACCAGACTACGGATGCGGCTGCAGAGATTAACACCATTATTTCTAACATTCAAAATCAGACCAATGTGACGGTAGATACGGTAGAGCAGGCTCAGCAGACAGTTTCCATGCAGGAAGAGGCATTGGAGTCTACGGTGCGTGCATTCCATGAAATCAACAGTCATGTAGAAGATTTGAACCGTAATCTGGAAAGTATTATTGCAGGTATTAGCAGTATAGAAGGTGTAAAAGAGGACACCTTGTATGCGATACAGAATATTTCTGCAGCTTCTGAGGAAGTGGCAGCAACTATGACAGACCTTGCAGATTCTTCAAACCAACAGCTTGGTGCCGTTGAGATTTTAAATGAAACTGCCAAGAAATTGGGAGAAAATGCAAATCAGATGAAAGAAGTCATCTCTGTATTTAAAGTGGAGTAAGGCATCTAAACTTATTTGTTTTGGAAAAAAACGGAATATATTTACATCAGGCATTGTTGATGCCATATAGGATGTAAGTAATAGGGAAATCTGTAAAAAAGGCTTCCCTGATTGACAGAATACGATTTGATAATTAGTTATTAGAGAGTGCGTAAATAGAGAAACTAGTGAAAAAATAGTTTCCTGCTGGTTGACTTTTGATCGCGGAATATCGTTTTAATCCATTGAATTACAACCTCCTTTTGGTTATGATAATACCGAAAGGAGGTTTTGGTTTTTTATGAATGCGTTAAAATTAGCGGAAAATATTATACAGTTGCGCCATGAAAAGAAGATTACCCAGGAACAATTAGCGGATTTTGTTGGTGTAACAAAGGCATCTGTTTCGAAATGGGAGACAAAGCAGAGTATGCCGGACATATTATTACTTCCACAGCTGGCAGCATTTTTTGATGTGACAATTGATGAACTGTTGGGATATGAGCCACAGCTTAGTAAGGAACAGATGGAAAAGATTTATTTGGAGCTGGCAGCCGATTTTGCGAAAAGTCCCTTTGAAGAAGTGATAGAAAGAGTGCAAAAATTGGAAAAGGAGTACTACAGCTGTTATCCATTTTTGTATCAGCTGACTTTACTATATTTGAATCACTTTATGCTGGCCGGTGATCAGAAAAGGCAGCAGGAGATATTGGAACATGGTCAGGGGCTGTGTGACCATATATTGGAATCCTGCAAAGAAATCACCATATGCAATGATACGGTGGTGCTTCGTGCCATGATCCTGTTACAGCTTGGGAAAACCCGGGAAGTAATGGAATCATTGGAGGAAATTGCGAATCCGATTAGTGCAACAAAGCAGAGTGGTGCCGTGTTGGTTCAGGCATATCGGATTGCCGGAGAAATGGAAAAAGCGGACAGTTTTAGCCAGATTAATATATATAATGAAGTAATCGGTTTAGTCGGGTGGTCAACAGAGTACATTACGATCCATAGCGAAAATCTGGCGGTTTGCGAGGAAACGATCCGTCGTGTGGACTTAGTTGCAAAAGCTTATGATTTAGAACATTTACATGGGAACAGTATTGCACTATTCTGGTATCAGGCGGCCATTGTGTACTGTTCCCATGGGAATAAGGAGAAAGCCTTAGCGTATCTGGAACAGTTTGTGAAAGCGATAGAGATCCTTTTGTCAGGAGAAGCGCCTTTCTTGCACGGAGATTCTTATTTTACAAGGCTGGATACATGGATTCGGAAATTAGATTTTAGTGGCAACCTGCCTAGGGACAAGAAGGTAATCTGGGACAGTGCCATTCAGGGATTGGAAAATCCAGCATTTGCTATTTTGGAGAAAGAAAAGGCATATGTTGAGATGAAAGAAGAACTGTCTCAAAGAAGAAGTAGAGAATGTGTGTAGAGTGAATGTAATGATAGTTGAAAGGTTAGGAGGAGAATGATTATGCAAGTAGAAGTTAGTCAGTTATCGGAGTTTTTACCATTTTTAATACCACTTATTATTTTGGAGTTTGGATTATTAGGTTATACCTTGTGGCATATCCTGACACATAATACCTATAAGAGAGGGAATCGTGCACTTTGGTTAATTGTAACCCTTGTGGGTATGAATTATATTGGACCAATACTTTACTTTATTTTAGGAAAAGAGGATGCGTAATGGAAATGCTTAAATTATCCCAGGTATCTAAGTCTTTTGGTGAGAAAAAGATTGTGAAGGATATCAGTTTTTCCGTGCCGGAGGGTACAGTGTTTGGTTTTATCGGGCAAAATGGTGCAGGTAAAACTACAACCATGAAGATGATACTTGGACTATTACAAATGGATGGGGGAGAAATTACCGTCAATGAAAAGAAGGTTCGGTATGGGCAGAATGAGACGAACCGCTATATTGGATATCTGCCGGATGTACCGGAGTTTTACGGATTTATGACGCCAAAGGAATATCTGATGTTATGTGGCAGTATTACAGGATTATCAAAGACAGATAGTAACAAAAGGGCAGAGGAACTTTTAGAAATGGTAGGACTGTCGGAAGCAAATAAGCGGATCCATGGATTTTCCAGAGGAATGAAACAGCGTTTAGGAATCGCTCAGGCATTGCTAAACAGCCCGAAGCTGTTAATTTGTGACGAGCCTACTTCTGCATTAGACCCGGTGGGAAGAAAGGAGATATTGGAGATTTTATCGGCGGTAAAAAAAGAGACTACCGTTATATTTTCTACCCATATTTTATCAGATGTGGAGCGTATCTGTGATCAGATCGCATTTCTTCACAATGGGGAAATTGCGTTACAGGGAACACTAGAAGAGGTAAAGGGTGTTCGGGGTGGAAACGGACTGGAAATTGAATTTTGTAAACCGGAAGATGCAGAGTATTTTCAGTCCTTGTACGCAGGTGGAAGCCGAGAGAGTGCTTTAAAGCTTCTTTATGAGAAGAAAACCGAGCAGGATATGATGAAAATGATGGGGGCTTTAGTAGAAAATCATATTGCCGTACAGAGAATGGAAATGTTGGAGCCAAATCTGGAAGACTTGTTTATGGAGGTGGTGAGCAGATGACACAGCTTATGGCATTTACAAAAAAAGAATGGATAGAGGTATTTCGCACCGGTAAATTTATGATTATTACGGTAATGTTTCTTTTGTTTGGTGTTATGAATCCTGCCATCGCAAAATTGACTCCATGGATGATGGAAGCATATTCGGAAAGTCTGGAGGGGGCCGGGCTTACCGTAACCGAGACAAAAGTTGATGCGCTTACCTCATGGACGCAGTTTTATAAAAATGTTCCTATGGCACTTATTGTATTTTTATTGATGTTTAGTGGCATTCTGGCATTGGAATATCAAAAGGGAACATGGATCAATATGATTACAAAAGGTCTTTCCCGTTGGAAGATTGTCATGTCAAAGAGTGTTGTTCTGTTCTTGCTATGGAGTTTTGGTTACTGGATGTGTTATGGAATTACATATGGGTACAATGCATATTTCTGGGATAACAGTATTGCGAAAGATGTGGGATTTGCAGCATTTTGCGTGTATATACTGGGTGTATGGCTGATCGCTCTTATGATGCTGATGTCTACCCTTTTTTCATCTGGTTCAGCGGTGGCGGTGGGAACCGGCGGAGTGTTCTTTGTCGTTTATTTGTTAAATATGCTGCCGGATTTAAAGAAATATCTTCCAACGCATCTGATGGGGGCATCCGGCCTGCTATCAGGTACAGGAGAAGCTGGCGATTATATGACGGCTCTTTTTGTGGCAGTGGGACTTACTGTGGTGCAGTTGATAGTGGCGCTACTAGTGTTTAACCGGAAGAATGTATAAGCGTAGAAACAACAAAGTCGGGGGCTTATGACCTCGACTTTGTTGTTTCTATATAGGAAAGTGCGTCCTATAGAGCAAGTCTATCATGAGTGAGGGATACAAAAAGTGTATATTGGGGTATGATTGATGCGGTTGCGGGACAGAATAAGTACTATGGGATTTGAAAATTTGCAGATCGGAGGTACTTATGAAAGAAAAAATATTCAGTGTTTTACAGCGTGTGGGAAGGAGCTTTATGCTTCCTATCGCAATTTTACCAATAGCTGGATTATTATTGGGAATTGGCAGTTCTTTTACAAATGAAACCACCATTGTCACATATGGATTGCAGAAAATATTAGGGGAAGGAACATTGCTTCACACGCTGTTGATGATTATGAACCGAGTGGGAAGTGCTGTGTTTGATAATCTTCCTTTGATATTTGCTGTGGGCGTAGCAATCGGTATGGCAAAGAAGGAGAAGGAAGTGTCCGCACTTTCTGCGGTTATTGCTTATTTTGTCATGCATACAGCTGTTAATGCCATGCTGCAGGCAAATGGGCAAATTGCATCAGATGGTAGTATTGCAAAAAGTGTTTTAGAAGGAACCATCGCTTCTTCCTGTGGAATACAGACATTACAGATGGGAGTGTTTGGAGGAATTATTGTTGGACTTGGTGTGGCGGCACTGCACAATCGTTTTTACAGGATTGAATTACCAAATGCCTTATCCTTTTTTGGTGGAACAAGGTTTGTTCCAATTATTTCTACCATTGTGTATATGTTTGTGGGTGTTGCTCTGTACTTTGTATGGCCAGTGGTACAAAATGGCATTTACGCCCTGGGAAGTTTGGTAACTGGCAGCGGGTATATCGGCACATTGGTCTTTGGATTGATTAAGAGAGCATTGATTCCTTTTGGACTTCACCATGTATTTTATATGCCGTTTTGGCAGACCGCAGTGGGTGGTACAATGGAAATTGCCGGGAAGACCATCCAGGGAGGACAGAATATTTTCTTTGCCCAATTGGCAGATACTGCTAATGTTGCTCATTTCAGTGCAGATGCCACCAGGTATTTTTCAGGAGAATTTATTTTTATGATATTTGGCTTGCCAGGAGCGGCATTGGCCATGTATCGTTGTGCAAAACCGGAAAAGAAAAAAGCGGCGGGAGGTTTGCTTCTGTCTGCGGCACTTGCCTGTATGCTGACAGGTATTACAGAGCCATTGGAGTTTTCTTTCCTCTTTGTGGCACCGGTTTTATTTGTGGTTCAGGTTGTATTGGCAGGTAGTGCCTATATGATTGCTCATATGCTAAATATAGCAGTAGGTCTTACCTTTTCCGGAGGACTGTTGGATTTGTTTTTCTTTGGCATCCTGCAGGGAAATGAAAAGACCAGTTGGATGCGCATTCTTCCGGTAGGAATTGTTTACTTCTTTTTGTATTACTTTATATTCACATTCCTGATTAAGAAGTTTGATTTTAAGACTCCGGGGCGGGAAGAGGATGAGCAGGAAACAAGACTATATGGAAAATCAGATGTAAATGCCAAAAAAGAGGCGGCATCAGAAGAACACATGGAAGGTGGAGAAGATGATATAAGCAAAAGCATTACAGCAGGACTAGGTGGCAAAAAGAATATCAGTGATGTGGACTGCTGTGCTACCAGACTTCGGTGTACCGTGCATAATCCTGAATTAGTAAAAGAAGGACTGTTGCGTTCCACAGGTGCGTCCGGGGTAGTGCGTAAGGGAACGGGCGTACAGATAATTTATGGTCCGAAAGTTACGGTTATTAAGTCAAATTTAGAGGATTATCTGGAAAAAGCGCCGGAGGAAGAGGTTTTCGAATCATTTTCAGCAGAAGGCGTACAGGATGATACAAGAGAAACAAATATGCAGGAAAGTGAAAAGCAGGAAGATGGAAATGCAGCTTCTGATAGGTCACAGAATCAAAACAAGGTAATATCTGCTATCGTGATTTCTAGTCCGGTTACCGGAACTGCGGCAGATTTGTCCACAGCACCCGACGAGGCTTTTGCCTGCAGGATGATGGGAGATGGGGCAGCAGTAACGCCGGTAGAACCTGTGATCTATGCACCGGAAGACGGAGAAGTTTGTTTTGTGTTTGATACAAAGCATGCCATTGGTTTTTTGACAGATACAGGAATTAGTATCCTTCTCCACATTGGGATTGATACGGTTAAGCTGAATGGAGAAGGGTTTGAGGTTCTGGTAGAAAATGGACAAAAGGTGAAAAAAGGAGATCCCATGCTGAAGCTGGATATGGATTACATTAAAAGCCATGCACCTTCTCTGGTTTCGCCTATTGTTTGTACAGAGCTGGAGGACAACCAGAAAATTCGTCTGCTGGCAGAAGGAAAAATACAGGCGGGAGAACCGTTATTTGTTGTTGATATTTTTGACTACTGTTCACATACCTGTGAACCAATGTCATTTACTTAAGCTCTAAATCATCATATATGGGTTGGAATGTGAATACATCTGTAAAAAACTGTACGAAAGCCTCGGCACTTAATGAGCTGACGCTTTTCAGCGAATTTAGTACCGCTAGGCTTGAGTCCAAGCGAGAGCGGGTTTTTGGAAGATGTGTTCGCAGGCCAACCCCTTCGTAAAAGTTCAATGCTTAAGTAAATGACATTGCCTGTGAACTGTAACTGTTTATGAGTAGGATTGATGGTTGATAATAGTCCCTGATTGATGCATAATTCAATTAGGGACTATAGTTATAGATTGAAAAAGTTTGATATAAGGGTTGCTATTTACGAGGAGGTTTTATATGAGAAAAAAAGGAGTTTCAATAGTAACAATGTTTTTGGCTGTCTGTATGGCAGTATCTTGGAATACTATCCCTACAGGTGAAAAATTATTCATGAGAGAAGGGAGCAGTTGTCAGGTTCTTGCAGCTTCAGAGGATTCCATAAATGGCAATGGAACCTATCATGATAATAGCTGGGATGGAGTTTCATTAAAGAAGGTAAATGCAAATAAAGATGATTCGAAAAAGAATCTGGTACATGATTTTAAGGTGGTTAAGGGTAAGGTAAAAGATACTGTTACAGGTAAGGTTGTGCAAGGATTAAAGGTATGTAAGAATGATCCAACCTATTTTGTGGGAGATAATACCACAAGGATTGCTTTGAATTCCAATTGGGATGAAACCATTGAGGCCATTATTGATTACGATGAGAAAAAATTAGGTGACCAATATCCTGTTTTTTATACCTATATTCCGTCCTGGATTGAGCCTTCTCCAAATGCATCTTTCAATTTGCAATTTAATAGTGGTGTTTACAATTTGAAATTTGAACGGGCATCGGCAGATCCCTATCAAAGTCATTGGCTTTCCATTGATTCAAATTTTTTAAGAGATGATGGATTATATGTATACGAGAAATTGCCAAAAAGGGATATATTTGTAGCAGTAGCCACAGACTACACCAATCAGAAGAGCTATGCACGAATCAACGGAACAGCTACAAATGTGAAGTTGGAGAACAAAGGGAATGCGTATAAGTATTATCGTTACGCGCTTCAAGAGATGGTGGTGACATCGAACCATAAAATCAAAGAATTGAAGATATATTCTGATGTGCGGAATGCGGATCAGCTTCGAGCAGATTACAAAAGAACAGGAATTGCCTCTACCATAAAAGAAAAGGCAACAGGAACCGATGGAATTGTAGGGTTAGGCTGTACAGTTGCGTGGACATTGGATACTGAAAATAATCTGGTACAGCAGGATGTGTCCAATAAAAAAGCAGGCGTGTATCAGGTGAAAACAAAAACAGGTGCAGCGAAGACTGTGGGAATTGCCAAATATAATCCTGTCCCGGATAAAAAAGTGTCCAATAAGGGATATCAATCTTTGCATATCACCAACAAAAGAAAGACTATTTTAAAGGGAAAACAGTATCCACTAACCGCATTTCCCTATCCTTTGAAAAACACAGGAAGCTCCAATAGTGATTATGATATTGTCTGGACTTCCAGTAATAAGAAAGTTGCTGCGGTGTATGATGGTCTGATCATTGCGAAAAAAGCAGGTAAAGCTAAGATTACTGCAAAATTGCGTGGAACAAAGAAGAAGGATTCTTTTACGATTCAGGTAAAGAAACCGGCTTCAACAGCAAGTAAGAGATACAATGTCCCTGCAAACTTCAAGAGTAGTGAAGGTTATACCTTTTCTGAAACAGATTATCAGAGTACATTAAAAGCTATTTTTGGGGCAATCACATACGCAAAGAAACAGGGATACAACCATGTGGTATTTCCAAAAATGAAATTTTATGCAAGTGCTTATAGTACGGGGGTGCATTATTATGTACCAAGTAATATGACCATTGAATTTCCGGAAGGCTCAGAACTTCATATGATGTTCCCCACCAACTTGCCAAATGGAGTCAGTGCTTCGGATGCTACGAAATGCGAGTTTCATATTTTTGAATTCGGGGTACCGGGAAACGATTATACCAATTCTTGTAAGAATTCCCATCTGATCATCCATACCTATTATGGGGAGCGTTACGAAGAATACCGGTCAACCGGGAATGTGAATGAAGAGAAATATATTGAGGAGTACCGTTTTGCAGAATTTGGACGAAAAGCCTATAACTGTTCTGTGCAGATTACCAATGCCCATTATGCAGCTGGATATTTTATAACTGCGGATGGGACCTCTTCGGATGTGAACAGCAAGGATGGAGTGATTACATACAGTGATATGGCTAAGGGACATCTCAATAAGAAAGGCAAATTGGTAAAAAGCGCAAATTGGATTAGCACCAAAAAGTTCATTAAGATTCCGGTCCAGATAAAAAAAGACGGTTATTTTATGTCTGCCGGTTCCCAGGCAAATCATTACGGAAGATACTGGTATTGGAACAATGCTTCCGCACAGCTTTACGATATTTACTGGTACAACAGTAGTAAGAAGCTGATCAAGGTGGATAAATGGCAGGGGACGGGAGAATATTATAGTATTCCTGCAAAAGCAACATACTATAAAATTTCCTTTCAACAGAGTACACTTCCAAAGGTGCCGGCGGGAAGTACCAAGAGTACACCGTGGATGACCATGCATGACTGTGGAGCTGCAAGAGATTGTGAGATTAAAAATACAAACCTTTATCATAGTGCAACGGGATTGTTCTCTGTGGTGGGTGAGACAGATGGATTATTTATTCATAACAATTATGTTCCGGCAAACGGAGAAAAACCTGCAGATGCACGACTTGGAGACTTTGAGGATGGATGGCTTGCCATGCGTCATTCGGTTTTGGCCAACAATGTGTTAGATAAAGGAGAATACGCTTCCGGTGGATTCAATAATTTCATGCACACGAATTACTTTGGCAATGAAATCTATACAAAAACATGTGATGTGGATGGACATATCATCAATAACCGCGGTGTAGCATTTCTTTGCGCAGATCAGTTTAGCATCAACTTCTACTACAACAAAGTAAGAGCTGGAAGTATATGTTGGAAAGATCGGCCAAGCATGCAATGTACAGGACATATTCATAAGAATTATAGTCGATATGTGTTGGATTAGAGTGTGGGGGTTTTTCTTGAGAGATAACAATGAAATCAGCATTATTGCGGGAGTGTGAGAACGAAAAGAGCAACCGGATTAAGCCCGGTTGCTCTTTATTATTCTATAGGAAACTTTGTTCAATTTTGTTCTTTTTTATATCTTGCCATAAGTGACATAAGATCGTATTTACACATATCTGGTCGAACTACTAATAGCTTATCCTGAGTCACTAGACAAGGATTTTGCTTTAGGCGGTCATTTCTATCACCATGTTTCCAGCCGATAGAGGCCATAAAACAACACCAACGTCTGTGTTCAAGAGTTGCAAGGGAATAAGCGAAGACATCCTTTTTTAAAGTTTTGATAAAGTCTTCATCGGAGCCGTTTAACAGCCATCCATAGCCGGTATATTGAAATAAACTTCCATGGATGCCTACAAGGTCATCGATCTTTTTATCCAGATTTACATGACATTCTTTGGCCAAGGTTTCCATGATAATCTCTTTTACCTCCTCATGATAAGCAGCCGCTTTACTTGAGGATCGCTTGAACAGCAAGAGTTTGTTCCAGTCTTGTTCCATATCTGTATCTGCAAGTTTTTTTTGAAGATTATCTTTGCAATCTGTTGTAAATTGAATATTATTGTAAAAATGATTGAATTCCTTTGCTTTTACATCGATTGTCTTATCAAGTATCATATCAAGGGTGAGAACATTGTTTTTGTTTTCCAGTAGTCTTGTATCGGCAAATGAAGAAGTATTTTTGTTAATGTATCTTGCAAGTCTTTTATCGGAATCCATCCGGACCATAATAGGGATATTTGTGTATGCATAGCTTTCAAATAATTGCCCTAATTTCATTGCACAGTTTACGGCGATGTTGACATCGTCAATAGCAATGACAACATAGGTGTAAGGTGAGGTTTGACAGTTGGTTCTTACAATATCCAAAAACTTCTTATGGCGGACATCTACATTATAAAAATTAATGTCTAGTAGACCGTCAGCAACGTCCTCTTTGAGATGAAAATTACAGTTGTCAAAGATAAAAGAATCTGGACTGAATTGATTGGCAAAAATTTCGGATTTGTTTTTTATATCATAGTCGAAAACATCGATCGTGATGGAATTCTTTTCATGTACAATGCCAAGATTCATTGCCTGGAGTAATGCCTGTCTGCCAAGGGTGCCGAAACCGAGTATCATTAATTTTACATTCCATTCTGAGAGTTTTTTGTCGGTATTCAGATAACAGGAATGTAGTGGAAAATCACTGTACATTTTATGAATTTGAAGTTCTGGAATACTAACGATTTCAAGGTCATAGAATGCATTTTCATCATCTCTATTGTCATAGTAATCTGCAATAAGATCGCTTATAGCATCATTTTCGCATCGGCAGGTAATCTTAGTGCCATATTTTAGCTGTGCTTTTTTTGATGTATCCTTCTCATTGAGTTTGAACAACTGTAGCAGTGAAAAATTTTTGATAGACGATTCTTCAAATAACAGAATATTTGATGCAATAGCAATTCTTGTTTTTTTGAACAAATAGGAAAGTTCGTCGTCGGATGCTTTTAGTACATCCATGCAGTGAAGCTTATAGCCTTTTTTACCCAGTGCAAATTTTTCTTGGGCTGACAGTTCTTGTTCAGAGACAATATGTATACATAATTCTTTGTTATCTTTGGCAGTATCATTTTTTAATATGGATTTGATGTCATCGTTATATCCCAAAATAACAATATGCTCTTCTTTTTTATGTATTCTGAAATCAACTATAAAATGCATGAGACTTTCTAGTACTCTATACATTACAGCCAGTGTACAGTAAGGCGCAGTAAATACTGCTATTCCATAAGCATATCCCACAACCGTGTACAAAATTGTAGTTTTTGTTTCCATAAGGTTCATAGCGTCTGATAAGGATATGGATGGCTTAAAACCAAATGCATTAATGCTATTCTGGATAATCATCAGAATGCGAAAGAAAAGGTTTTCGTTATCGTAGAATAAGAAACCTTCCAGTGTTGCGATGATAAAAGATGCAATTGTAAGAAGAAGTAACATTTTTTTTGTAGTCGATTTATTTTTTTCTTTCATGTCGTAACAAATCTCCTTTTGGATTTTTGTGAATTTTTGTCAGAATTCGACAAAACAATCATCACCAATTTATGATAGTAACAGAATAGCGGCTGTATAGCAATAAAAAATGACAAAAAGGAGTAGGATTGATATAGATAAGAGTGCTGGGAAAAAGGAGCGGAAGTTGGGTATACAGAAACGTATCATGGTATTTTGGTATAAAATGAGATATAATGACTTTAATAGTGTGTTTTACGAAAAGGAGAAGAATATGGGAGAAAAATACGAGTTATTGAGGCAAGGATTGGATGCGGCATTTATTGATTGTAATACATCATCAAATCTTGCATATAGACCACAATTTGTTTCAAATGATTATAAAGAGGGAAAAAAGGTACTTTCTGCGATTGAGGATGAACTGCTTGCTTGTGATGAGTTTGCGATTAGTGTTGCCTTTATTACAATGGGAGGTATCACACCGTTACTGCAGACATTTAAAGAATTGGAAAGTAAAGGAATACGTGGTAGAATTCTGACCACAGACTATTTGAATTTTAGTGAGCCACGTGCAATTAATATTCTTGCTGGTTTAAAGAATGTTTCGGTGAAAATGTATCGAACAAAACAAGCACCGGAAGGATTTCATACAAAGGGATATATTTTTAAAAATGGGGAAATCTATCGGATTATTGTTGGGAGCTCAAATGTGACACAAAGTGCTCTTACAACAAATAAAGAGTGGAATACAAAAATTGTTTCCACGGAACAGGGGGAGTATGCACAGGATATTTTGAATGAATTTGAAAAGTTATGGGATTCTCCTTGTACTTTAGAATATGAGAAATTTATTAAGAATTATACGGAAGAATATATAAAGAACAAGATTATCCAAAAACAAAAACAAACTGCAAAAGAGAAAGAAATTGTCTCATTAGAAGAATATCAGTTGAAGCCCAATTCTATGCAGGTACAATTTATTGCAAACTTGCAAGAATTAATTAGGAAGAATGAGAAAAAGGCATTGTTGATTTCAGCAACAGGGGAACGTGATATATTTATGACAGACGAAAGAAACCTTGAGTTTATGAGGGTTTCGGTGGCTTAGTCCTAGACTGAATGTTGTGATTATGGGTGGAATTGTATATTGACAGGTTCTTTAAGAAGTGTTGTGAACAATTTTCGTGTCATGTGTGAGCTAAATTCTATCTGAAATATGTGCTGTGAGCATGGGTTGGATTATGGTGCATAAAATGTGATTCGTGTGTAAGAAGCTGTAGCTTTGAGAAAAAATTTAATAGTGAAAATAAGTGAAATACTTAGGTTTAGGATAGGACTAGATTGGTATAAAAGCATGTAATCATTTTTTGATTATTTGTGGTGAGTGCCGGGATAGTCTTTTTATTTTGCCCTGAACGGATGGCTACCGGGAGGGTGTTGTAGGTAAAAGAAAGAAAAGAAGAAAGTGAGGCGATTTTATGGGGAAATTAAATATTCCTTATGAGGAAAGAGATGGGATCTTGTATCCATGTATCACATTTTCGGAGGATGTACCAATTGGAAAAGTTGGAAAATATGGACTTATGTGGATTACATACATGAAAGAAAATCATGATTATAGGTATAGGCATCTGGTAAGAATGGGTGAAGTAAATCTGACAGCTATTGAGGTGGATGAGGAAGCAAATGCGATGGCTGATACGATAATGAAAAAATATTTGAAAAAACATACTCCGGAAGATAAGAGTTCTACAATTGAGATGTGGCGGTTGCGTGAGCAGGCGAGACGGGTGGCGGAAGAAGTTGTTTTGATGGATGTGGTAAATAGGTATAGATGATAGAAAGTGGGAGCAATGGGAATTCTGACCAGAGGCTTCGTTATGTATGTGCTGGTGTGCCATGAAAGGCGCACAGAAGATGAAGGTAGGTCCTTCGACAGGGATTGAACAGGCAAATCTGTCAAATCACTCTAATGCTGCTGTAGTCAAGCCTATGGTAGTAAGCGATTAGAGAAAAGGCTATAAACTAATAGTCAGATAGGATACATGAAGATGAACGGAAGTGAACCATTGATGAAGTGTCGAAAGCGTAAGACTTCTGCAAAACTCACTTTTCAGCACTAGGTGGGGACAAAGATAATGGATACCTGTAACGCTGATTATCTGTGGAACGGCATTAAGATGGCATGAGCATGTATTAGGCTTCTGTGTGAAACATGGGAACCTACAGACTAATGAAAATCGAAAAGGTACAAGTCGCAGAAAGGCAAGACCGAAAGTAGAAAAGTAGACTGTAGGGGCGGAGTCATTCGTAGTAGTTATGAAGTCACTGTAATGGTGATGGAGCAAAGGGATGGCATCATTTAGCTTGAATTTGAGAACAACTAGAAAACTAGGAGGATTTGATGAACGAGAGCAAGCAATACGATATACCAAAGAGGGCTGTCATTGAAGCATACAAAAGAGTTAAGGCTAATAAAGGGAGTGCCGGAATAGACGGTATCGATTTTGAGAAGTTTGAGGAAAAACTTAATAACAACCTCTATAAAATATGGAACAGAATGAGTTCTGGCAGTTATTTTCCATCCCCTGTAATGGCGGTAGAAATACCAAAGAAGACAGGTGGTGTCAGACGATTAGGGATACCAACTATAACAGATAGAGTGGCGCAAATGGTGGCAAGAATGTACGTGGAAAGTGCAGTAGAGCCAATGTTTTGTGATGACTCTTATGGATATAGACCTAACAAGTCAGCTCTAGATGCGATAGAGATGACAAGAAAGAGATGTTGGCGCTATGATTATGTAATAGAATTGGACGTGAAAGGTCTATTTGATAACATTGACCATGAGTTACTAATGAGAGTTGTGCGAAGACATGTCAAAGAAGCATGGATATGCATGTACATTGAAAGGTGGCTCAAAACTCCTTTTGTATTGAGAAATGGTGAGGTAATAGAGCGAAATGCGGGAACACCACAGGGTGGAGTTATTAGTCCTGTGCTTGCGAATATGTTCTTACATTATGTCTTTGATATGTGGATGAAAAGAAATTTTCCACAGGCGCCATTTGAAAGATATGCAGATGATGGAGTTGTACATTGTAAGTCTAAAGAAGAGGCTCTTTTTATAAAGGAGAGCTTGGTAAAGAGATTTGCAGAGTGCAAACTTGAACTACATCCGACTAAAACAAGAATTGTGTATTGCAAAGACAAGGATAGAACGAGGGAGGAGGAATTAACAGAGTTTGATTTTCTTGGATATACCTTCAAAGCCGTATACATTATGTGCAAAGATGGGAAAAAGCGTTCAAACTTTATTGCATCGGTCAGTAAAGCGTCAGCTAAAACATTCAGGGATAAGATAAAATCGTTAGAAATCCATAAGAAAACTGGGTGTAAAATCAACATGATTGCAGAAATTTTAAACCCAATGCTGAGAGGTTGGATGAACTATTTTGGAAAATTCAATCCTTCAGCGATGAAATATACACTTCAGTGTATAGAGCGTAGAATAGTAAAATGGGCAATGTGTAAATATAAAAATTTACGTGGACACAGACGAAGGGCAGAAAAATGGCTCTTGTCTGTAAGAAAACGAGAGCCTAAGTTATTTGCTCATTGGAGCAAAATGTATTCGTATTGTTAAATGATAAGAGCCGTATGAAGGGAGACTTTCAC
>JBGVLO010000180.1:0-11404 GCA_045124315.1 Lachnospiraceae bacterium | reverse complement strand
ACTTTGACCATACACTAATCCACTTGGCAAATAAGCAATTTCATGCCTATTTAACAAGAAGAAAGTATAGTGATTTTAAAAAGGCATATCTTTTATATCTGGAAAGTACGCAATAAAACTCTCTTTGTTTTTCTGATACCTACCTGTGAACAGTATCCTAAGCTTGTTTTTATTCTGGCAGAATTTTACAATTTGCTAGGATTTTTTCTTGTAATATGGTAAAATAAGAAAGGAGAGTGTACTATATTACGGTTACTGTTCATAGGGTGCCATCGGCAAAAACCAGATGTACAGAAACCGATTACAATACGAATGAGGGGGTTTTATACTATGAAAAAAGAGACAAAATGTATTTTATTTGGACTATGTGCATTAGCAGCTTTATTGGAAGAGCTGTACATGATTTTCGCCCATAGCCAGGAAGCACTCCTGGTCACTGTAGGCGTCGGTGTATTTCTGTTTTTTTCTTATCTATTCTTCTGCAACCTTCTTGCTATGAAAAGGGAACAACAGGAAGAACAGTTACAGCAACAGTTGGAACAACAGGAGCTTTTAAAAAAGGTTCTCAAACAGCTGAAAGCATCTAATTCCAACGATTCTTCGGATGACAGCACCAAGCAGGCCATTTCTGATCTTCAGCACACCCAGAAGGCAATTTATGTTTCCATTCAAAAGCAGACAAAATGTATACAAAGCCTGTTACAACAACTAAGTCAGAATATATCTGTGAATTTTTCTGATTTGTCAGAGCAAATCAAAGAAGAACTGGAACAGAATACGAAAATTTCAGTAAAACACGGACGGGAGAATACAAAAAATCTTATGGTCTTCCAGGAAAAAGCCTTTGACAATGTTACGCTAGGAATGGAAGAAACGGTTCGTCAGTATGTTGCATGTACAGATAAGACATTGGCAGCATTAAATGCTTTATCTATTCAACCGGTTTCTGCACCAGTCACTACTTCCACTTCACAGCCAGAAGAAGCGGTTCTTGAAGAAGTGATCACTCCAGTTGCTGAGGAACCTGCTATAGAAGAAATGGTTGCTCCAATTGCTGAGGAGCCTGCTATAGAAGAAATGGTTGCTCCAATTGCTGAGGAGCCTGCTATAGAAGAAATGGTTGCTCCAACTGCTGAGGAGCCTGCTATAGAAGAAATGGTTGCTCCTATTGTTGGAGAACCTGCTCCAGAACCGGAGCCTGTAAACGACGATCCGAACCACATGATGACTCCTGAGGAGATTGCTGCTCTTGTTTCCGGCAACTCTTCCCCTGAACCTACTCCGGAACCAGAGCCTATTCCAGAACCGGAACCTGTGAATGACGATCCGAATCACATGATGACTCCTGAGGAGATTGCCGCTCTTGTTTCTGGTAACTCTTCTCCTGCTCCGGAACCTATTCCGGAACCAGAGCCTGTGAATGACGATCCGAATCGCATGATGACTCCTGAGGAGATTGCTGCTCTTGTTTCCGGCAACTCTTCCCCTGAACCTACTCCGGAACCAGAGCCTGTGAATGACGATTCGAATCGCATGATGACTCCTGAGGAGATTGCCGCTCTTGTTTCTGGTAACTCTTCTCCTGCTCCGGAACCTATTCCGGAACCAGAGCCTGTGAATGACGATCCGAATCGCATGATGACTCCTGAGGAGATTGCCGCTCTTGTTGCTGGTAATTCCTCTCCTGCTCCGGAACCTACTCCGGAACCGGAACCTGTAAATTCCGATCCGAACCACATGATGACTCCTGAGGAGATTGCTGCTTTAATTGCAAATAATAATTAAATGTAATACAATAAAAATGCCCCAGTTCCTTTCTTGGGACTAGGGGTAATTTTATGCTTATTATGAAAGGTGGGACTGTTTTTGCACTTTATTGTACTGGACTTAGAATGGAATCAATCTCCCACAGGGAAAACCGAAGAAAATCCTTCCATTCCCTTTGAGATCATTGAGATTGGTGCCGTAAAAATCAGCGAAAGTCAACAGATTATCGATGAATTTCATCGTATTATCTGCCCACAGGTTTACATGCATCTGGACGAAAATGTGAAAAACATTGTTCATTTAACAGAAGAAGACCTAAAAAAAGGGGTTCCCTTCTCTGATGCCATAAAGAATTTTTTACAATGGTGCGGAGAGGACGCAGTTTTTTGTACTTGGGGCCCAATGGATTTAGTAGAACTGCAACGAAATATGAAGCACTATGGCATTCCTGCTTTAGCAAGAAATCCATTTTTTTATTACGATGTACAGAGTCTTTATTCCATATTTTTTGATGAGGAAAAAAAGACCCGAACACTTTCTTTCGCGTCCGAATTTTTTCATTTAACAGAGGAAGGGGATTTTCATTCCGCCATCACGGATGCCAGATATACCGCTAAAATTTTTCAAAAATTTGATTTGAAAAAGACAAAAAAATTTATGGAGATTGACTATTTTACCCCGCCCAAAACTCCTGGAGACGAAATTTATGTTACATTTAAAAACTATTCCAAATATATCTCCATGGAATATAAAACAAAAGAACAACTATTACACGCCAAGAGACTGCGCACCATTCCCTGTTGTGTGTGTCAAAAACCAACTTCCAAAGTAATTGACTGGTTTACCAACAATTCCAAAAACTATTATGGTGTATTTCAGTGTAAAATGCATGGCTATCTAAAAGGGAAACTCCGTGTAAAAAAGACAGATAATAACCATTGCTTTGCAGTCCGTACTTTGAAAATCATTTCAAAGGAAGAAACAACCCGTCTGAAAACACAAAAAGACGAGATTCATAACAAGAAAAAGAAAACATAACACTGTAACACAGTAACACATTACAAATCATTATTGGGAGGTTTACAATGAAGAAGAGAATAATTAAAATGGGTATCTCTACCACTCTAGCACTTAGTCTGCTATTTTCATCAATTGCAGGAGTTCCTAATGCCAAGGCTGCTGTAAAACCGAAAAAATTAGTGCTAAATAAGACGAAACTAACACTAAATATCAATCAAAGCTACAAGCTGAAAGTAAAATCCGTAAAGCCAAAGAAAGCCAGTAAAGCGGTTTCCTGGAAATCAAACAATAAATTAATTGTAAAGGTAACAAAAACAGGAAAAGTAACCGCACTTTCTTCTGGAACAGCAAAAGTAACTGCTACAAGTAAGAAAAATAAAAAGGTACGTGTATTCTGTGTCATAACAGTAAAGGACACCTCAGAAAACACTGCGGTGAACCCAACAGAAACTCCGAAACTTCCGGTTCCTTCCGCTGCTTCTTCACAAACACCCGCAGCTTCCGTTGTACCGACAACCACTCCTGTCACCACAAACACACCAGCTACAACTTCCCCGAGTCCATCGGCTGCTCCAAATGGTACAGACACTCCGGGCGCAACCGGTGCTCCAGATAGTTCGGACACTCCAAGCGTATCCGACACTCCGAATACATCCCATGCTCCAGATAGTTCGGACGCTCCAAATGTATCAGACAACCCAAATGCATCCGGTGCTCCAAGTGCATCAGACACCCCAGATGCATCCCATGCTCCAGATAATCCGGATACTCCAAGTACATCACACACTCCAAATAGTTCGGACAACCCAAATGCATCTTCTACGCCGATTGAGAGTATTCTACCAGAAACAGACGCACCAAATTCGAATGCACCTACTGCATCCTCCAATCCAGGAGAAGTCGCTACAGGCTCAGCAATCCCTACTGCTACATCCGATCCAATTACGAATACAACTGCACCTACAGAACCATCTACTACTACGGAACCAACCAATTCCCCTGAAGCAGATGATCCGACAGGCACAATTGTTGCCTCAGGAACTTATGAAAATACTGCCTGGTCCATCAATTCAAAAGGCTATCTTCTTGTTACGGGAACCGGTGAGATGTATGACGAAGCAAACTCTCCTGAATGGACATCCCTGGACAACCGTTCCTTAATTCAATCGGCAAGTATCCAGGTTACAGGTGCAACAAATGCGGAAAATCTTTTTGCTGGCTGCAATAACCTTACCACATTGGATCTGGCAAAATTTGATACATCTTCTGTTACAAGAATGTCCGGTATGTTTAAAAATTGTACGAGTTTGACACATATCGATCTTTCGAATTTAAACACGCAGAAATGTCAAAATATGGAAGAGTTATTCTATAATTGTACCGCCTTAACTTCCGTTACCCTTACAAATATAAGTACGGAAAATGTAATATACATGAAGTATATGTTCCATGGCTGCAAAAATTTAGTATCATTGGATTTATCTAGTTTTCATACTGCAAAAGTAAAAGACATGCGCTATATGTTCCAAGATTGCAGTTTACTATCCGATGTAGATTTTTCAAGTTTTGATACCTCTTCCATTACCAGTGTTTCCTCTGGAATGAAACGGATGTTTTACAAATGTACATCCCTTGATAAAGCATCGATTCGCTTAACGCTTCCACAGGGTGCAACCATTGAGGATCTGTTTCAATAACAATAAAAAAGGCGTATGGCTATGATAGCAGCTTATGCTATCCATAACCATACGCTTATTTTTACATCCTAACTAGAATTCAAACCCAATGTATTCTTCTTTCCGGTAATCTTTCTTATATTCTCCTCAACATTACAACCTCTGAATCGTTCTATTATTTCAGCTTTGTTTGTTGAATAAGAACATCTTAATCCTCATCCTCAGATTGATAATATGACAAATAACAATGCTGAGTATTTCCTTCTGCATCTACAAGATCAAAGTTAATATCCTCTTCTGTCTTATCTGTTTCCTCGTATGTATATCCTTCGGGTACAGAAATTTCTATAGCCTCCTCCATCTTTGCCAAGGATCCTGAAACATACATGTATAAAGTATCACCTGAAACACTGTATGAGGTTCCCTTAATCTCGCAACCATTTAAAGGGCTAATCTCAGGTTTTACATATTTTTTGTAACAAATGTCATACTGCTTTTCAATGTCACCATATGTAAAGGTAGCAACTAAATTTCCTTCTGCATCTTGTGAAATAACCGCATCCAGACCAACTCTGGAGGAAACTGCAAGATTGTCCACTGTCATATCCTCAAATCCACAAATAATTAAACTTTGCTTTTCCTCTCCCCATTCTGTTGAATATTCTATTGCATCCTCGCCATTAATCTCCACTTTATTTGGATAAATATCATCTTCTTCCACTGTAGATTCAAAGTATACCTTGTACTCTACCGTATAATCCGGAATGTATTCGCTCTTTGCCTCAATTACTGCAAAATACTCCTCTCCGGATACATAAGTCACCTTATATCTGTCATTGTAATCTCCATAATTTACCTGAAGTTCTGTTGGAGGAAGAACAGAAGAACATTCAAATGTTGCGGTTCTCTTTTCCTCGTCGATTGTTGCATATGCGTTATACTCACCAATTTTTCCAGACACACTGTCAATACCTACAGTTTTTTCATATGCTTCCTGACTATAATATTTCACAGTAAAACTATCATAATAATCTTCATCGTCTTCTGTATACAAAGTAACATAGAAGAGATTATAAGCATACTCATCGTCATCCTCATCTTGTGAGACACTATAGGTATATCCCTCCGGTGCGACAATGTCCAAATCCCCTGCTGTAATGGTTTCTTTATTTCCTACAAAATAATAAGTGCTTGCGTTCACAATGTTTGAAGCAATTGTTTCCACATCACTCTTTAGAGTAATGGTTGGCATAGCCTTATATCTGTAATATACTCTTTTCTTTGTGGTGGAAGCTCCAATTGTGAATACAACATAATACTCACCATCTTCTGAAACAATCTGTCCCTTGTTCTCACCTGCCATGATCTCCAAATCTTCAGCTGTAGCATCACTCACAGTGCCAACTACTGAAATTTCATCATCATACTGTGAAAAATATGCTGCTTCCTGTCCCTTAACCGTCACGCTGGTAACTTTCACATTGTAGGCTACATATACATCAATTACTCGCTTTAATCCATTTTCAAATTCTAATTCATATGCCTTATCTGCACTAGAATCAGTAGAAGCAATTTCTGTTACCTTATCCACACCTGTAAAGGAAACGGTATATTCACTATCTTGCTTATCAAGTGTGACAGTTAACTTATTTGTGTCTGTAATCTGATTGTAGGATACTTCATCCTCACTTGAAACAGAAACCGTTACTCTTCCAGCGTTCTCCAATTCTTTTACTAATTCATCTGCGTCATTTACCGCTTTTTCAATCTCTTCATCGGATGTGGATGTCTCTAATACTTTCATAATCTGCTCATATGCATCCTTATATTCCTGGATTTGGTCACAATCCTGATACAAACTGATATAATTCTCCAGCTTCGTTATCAGATTGTCATATCCACTTAACATCTTCTCATATGCTGTCAATCCAATTTCACCAACTGAACAGTTTTCATATCCCATTTTATTAACAGTTGTCAGTTCCCCTGTTACACTGTTGTAGTTACATACATGCCACAAAGTACCTTCCTGTGCAGGAACATGATAAGTTGCAAGCAGGAAGTTTCCTGAATATACTTCCACTCTAACCTGTGATTCACTTAACTCCGAACAGCTCGTATTTCCTCCATTTGTGTAGTCATGAATATAGAAACGATAGATACCTGGTGTCTCTTTATAGATTGTTGTAGTTTCCGGTCCTTCCCAATCTACATCATCTACATCTAATCCTACACATCGTTCAGAATCGTCACTATTCTCATAATAATAGTCGCTATAGGTATTATCTTCATAATATTCCTTTTGTGAAAAATAGGTATGGAATACACCCTTTCCTCCTGCTTTTGGTCCGATCATATGGGAGTCCGCATCACTGATTGCTCCAGATTTTGCATCTCCCCAAGTTAAGATAAATCGCATCTGACCTCTCTCAATTGGCATATTCATTGTTGCTCCCATAACTGCTGTTTCATCCGGACGAACTAAAATATTGAAATAAACGGAAATATATTTTTTCAAAACGTCCGCTCTTTCGTCAACTGCCTGAATCGTATAATATCCTGCTGGAAGATCCTTAAATTCATACTCTCCCTGTGCATTTGTCTTTGTTGTTGCAATGGCATCATCCACTAAGTTATTCTTATTTTTACGTGCGTAAATTGTAATATCCGGCAATACCTTATCTTTTTCCAAACTATCCTTGATACTACCCTTTGCGTTACCCACCTTGCCTTCGTAGCTGCTTGGCAGCAAGTTGATTTCTTCATTGTTGTAGGTATTTCCATAGGTACTTGTGATAACCAGGTTCTGGTTCACATCCATATAATCTTCTTCCTGGATACACAAAATGTAGTTACCAGTTTTAATACTGTCACATTTGTAGAAACCTTTCTCGTCAGTGATTAACTTAACCGCATTTTCATCACTCTTAATGTTATGAACATCATATCCATACTGGTAAGGTACAATATAAACTGCTGCACCTGTTACTGGCACATCCTCTACATCTTTTACAATACCTGTGAGCTTAACATCCACTGCATCTACAGCTTCTCCATCTGCAATCGTATTGTCTGCAACTGTAGTGACCACCCGTCCGGTATCCGCAATCGTAATCTGGATCATACCCAAACCACTAATTTTTGGTCTGTTAGAATCCGTATTTACACTAATTACTGTATGCTCTGCTCCCGAATTGATTCGGATGTTAAATGTAGAAATTGCTACAATCTGCATATTCTGATTGGTTGCAATGTTGATATTTGCATCAATCGTAACCGGAATGGTTTCTTTTCCAGTTCCGTTTACGGTTACTTTTTTTGCAGCTATAATATGTAGTTCTTTCACAATACCATTATTTTCAAGAACCGTATCTCCAGCACCAGTTTCTCCTTCTTTAATGTATACAACTGCTGATGCACTCTCTTCAATAACAATGTGCGAATCCGGAGCCTGAACCGTTAATTCATTTCCTATTGCACATTCATGGTATGTATTTTTTGCAATATCCAAAATCGTAATATTCTTAAATTTACCTTTGTTGGTAACCGTTGCATTTGGTGCATTAATTACCAAACTCACATTGGAATAATCCTCTTCCGGAATTTCGTATTTAATTGCGTCATATCCGGATATTGTAATAATATCTGCTGATTTTTTCGATAATGCACTATTTAACTGTTCCTGTGAAGTTACGGTATAGTTTTCTGCACATGTAATCTCACATTTTGCTTTGAAATTACCACTCTTGGTCGTTGCTACAATAGCCGTTGTTCCTTTCCCTACACCGGTAACCACTCCGTTTGCATCTACCGTTGCAACTGCTGTATTCTCAGATGTCCATGTAATGGTCTGAATGGTAGCATCTGCAGGTGTAAGAGTTGCTTTTAATGTAAAAGATTCACCAATGGACAATGTCTTGCTTGTACAGTCCAACTGAATTCCCTTTACCGGATTGGTATCTGGAACTTCTGTCGGTGTGGTAGCTACGTTCTGTGTTGGTGCATCTCCTACAGTTACACTTACTGTTGTTGCCTTTTTGTTTCCATCGTTACTAATAACCTTGATTGTAGTGGTTCCCGGTGCCACTGCCGTAACCACACCACTTTTATTTACAGTTGCTACACCTTGGTTTGCAGACTTATAGGAAACGGTTTTGACCGTTGCGTTTGCCGGCATAACTGCTGCCGTAATCGTATCTGTTCCCCCCACTGCCAGTGATAATGCTGGCTTATCTACTGTAACAGATGCTACAGGAATACCTACTGTTACTTTACAAGTAAGCTTCTTTCCTGCAACCTTAGCAGTAATGATTGTCTTTCCCTTTTTCTTTGCTTTTACAATACCTTTGGAAGAAACAATCGCCACAGCTTTTTTGCTGGACTTCCATGTAATCTTCTTCTTTGCCGGTGCACCATTTACTTTCAATGTAAGTTTTGCACCTTTTTTCATAACTATGTTTTTGTAATTCATAGTCATCTTTGTTGCTGCACTTGCTGTCACAGATGAATTTGGTACTACAGTCAAAATCATCGCAAGTACACACAAAATGCTTATCCATTTTTTCGTTTTTTTCATAAAGACCCTCCTCTTCACTTTTTTAAATATTTTGGTAAAATATCACAATTTGTGTAGCACTTTAATTATAGCACCATCCAAAAATGATAGCAAATTAAATTTGTGTTAACAGTTCAACCGGGCAGAAATGATTGTATAAATTGTATGTGACTGCTTGTAGGATAAATACAGTTTGCACAATCATTTCTATCGGGCGGACGCCCCACATGAATGAAGTGTCTAGCCGAAAAGAATATTTTTAGCCAATTTTTGCATTCTGGCACTTTATGAATGCCCCCAGCTGAACTTTTACAATTCTTGTAATGAAAAAGAGTTTCGCTTGCGAAACTCTAGCGCGTTCGCGGTATTACGCAGCAATTAAGTTCTTCTCCGCGAACTGCGCATCCTCGCGGAGCGTTTTTTGCTATATAGCAAAAAAGCTCTTAAATTCGCTTCCATAAGAATACGAATTTAAGAGCCTTTCTATAATTTAGGTCTTACACAATCTTTTTTGTCTGCAATTTGGACAACTTACTTCAATTTTTCCTTTGTGTCTTGGCACACGAATGATTTTCCCACAGTTTCCACAACGAAATACTTTATAATCCTTTCGATATTTCCAGCGAGTTTTCTGAAGCGTCATAAAATGCTCATACTTCTCACTTTCCACCTGCCTCTTTCCAATATTCCTGGACAAAGCACGCACTACCACAACGATCAGTATTACATTCTCCAACCAATAGATCAGTGGAATTCGAATAACCCATGACACAATTACCAAACCTACATATCCGGCACACAGCCCTTTATTTAAGGCATCCAAGCCGGTTCTTCCTCTCATAAAATCCTGCCACTTCCAAAGCATTCTCTGCCAAAATTTCCGATCCATCCGATCCCTTCTTTCCAAAGTTGGTAACAGTTCAGCCGGGGGGCCAAACTGTTACCAAAGTTTCACGTTTCATGCTTTTTTGTATTTACAAGTATAATACAGGATTTCAGATTAATCTATAGCATAAATTATTAAAATATTCTAAAGAAATTGTAACTATTCAGAGTATGCAATTCGTAAAATGCCAGATATACATAATGGCTAAAAATTATTTATGAAGTTTTCTTCCGATCTTATGATACACCTTTTTCACAATGCCACCACGAGATTCTAATTGTTTCACTCTCTTTTCCAACTCACACTCTCTTCTTTCCAATTCCAAATACACCATTCCAATAAAACGTACCAAATCCCGATACATATATGGATTCTGTGAATCCCATTTTTCCAGGGTGCTGTCTTCTTCCGGAAACAGTGGCTTTCCATCCTTTATCATTTCTTTTTCCACTTTCTCATTTCCCTCTGCAAAACGCTCCATAAATGCATTTCTTTCTTCCTCAGAAAACATGCGGTACTTGTATTCACTTCCTGATAATTCTGAGAAATCTTTCAACAAGTGACCAATTTGTCGCACTTCCTGCTCATTTATTCCGGGCAATTCATTGATGATTCGTTTCAATTCAAATGTATTCCCTTTCAATGCTCGATTATTATCATTCTCTTCCGGCAATTGATATTCCTCATACCATTCAGCGCCTAAGGCATACATAAAGTCTTTATAAATAGACCCACCATAAAATTCCTTTGGTACAAATCTTCGAATCACTACATTTCCTTCTCCAAAGGTCTGAATAAGACTTTCTAATTTTTCTGCATAGTCCATACGCTCAATCCCATTTTCTAAAAAACGCTCCACATGCTCTTCCCATCCACTATGATTTACGTTGTTTTTTACAAATTGATTCCAGTGGGAACTGATATAGTCATCCTGTCGCCGCAAATAGCATATAATCTTAATCTGAAATTTTCCACTAGCCGCCTGGTTTTTTAAATATTTCCACAATCCTTTTCTATGGGAACTGGTAGCCCACCATAAGTGTTCATCCGATAACACTACGGTATCGTATTTCTCAAACGCTTCCTTTATGATCTGCATGCCTTTTTCCAGCGTCTCTTTTTCTTTCGTCTTGTTTCTCTGATCACCTTCCCATAAACGGCACACAAGGAAATGACCATTACGGTTTGGAGAAATGTTTGCAAATTTTTTTTGAATATCCGGATAACAAATTCCATGTTGCTGCAATGCTTCCCGATTACATACCATAAATTCCTGTATAGATGTAGTTCCTGTTTTTGGAGTTCCAATATGCAGATATAATGTTTTCATGTACACAAACCTCTCTTTTTCTTCATTTGTCGTAACTGATATGTAGTGCCTCTTGTCAAGTGTAAATTTGCAAGATTTACAAGAAACACTTTTGTAAACTGAAGGCATTTTGAAAAGGTCAGGGTTTCAGATCCCGGCATTGGCCACTCTGATATACGTGGATTGGTTAC
>JBGVLO010000179.1:0-16148 GCA_045124315.1 Lachnospiraceae bacterium | reverse complement strand
CAGTTGGCGGTATTTGTGTGGCGTTTGGTGTGGTAACTTAACAATACTACAAATATACAAAAACTGCTATTTTTATTTTTAAATAGTGGGAAATTAATTGTAACTGGGGCTAGCCGTCGCGCTAGCGACTTGGTACAATGAATCAGAAAATGAAAGTTAAGTTCATTAAACATTGAAGGAGGAATTTAGAATGCATAACATGAAGAGAAGAGTCATGGGTAGCATGATGGCTGTGTTAATGGGTGCAAGTACGATTTTGGGAACTTGTCCTACACCGTTATTTGCAGCAGATGCAGCTTCCGTAGCAGAGGAAATTACGGTAGGTGCTGCTGATGTTGACGCATCGAAGAGTTATGGATTGGTTTCAGTAACAGAGGGAAATATTTTACATGCATGGAACTGGAAGTTTACAGATGTAACAAAGAGTATTGAGGATATTGCTGAGGCAGGATATTCTGTAGTGCAGGTTTCGCCATGTCAGGATTGCCAAGAATTTAAGGATAATATAGATTGGTGGATGAGCTACCAACCATATGATTATAAGTTTGGTTCTGCGTATGGTACAGAAGAAGAGTTTAAGACGATGTGTGCGACTGCAAAAGAATACGGCGTAAGTATTATCGTTGACGTTATCGCAAATCATATTGCCAGTGAGAATAAAAGTAATAATTATGCGCTGAAAAAAGACGTTGCTGATTTCTGGAAAGGAAACTCAGAATATTTTCATGGTACTGGCAAGGAATTTGGTACGGACGATAAGGGTGATAAGGATCGCTCTGGAATGGTTAACAATAATGTTGGTGTAGCGGATGTCAATACAAATAATGCAGATGTACAGGCGCGTTTTTATAATTATATGGAGAGTTTGTTAGCGGATGGCGCAAGCGGTTTCCGTTTTGATACTGCAAAACATATTGGAACATCCAAAGAATCGGGAGATGCACAGGACAGCTTTTGGAAAAATACAGTTGGAAAGATTCGTCAAAAATATGGTGACAGTATTCTAATTTACGGAGAAATTTTGAACAAGTTTGAATTCGAGAACGGCGCTAGTACTATGAAGAACTATGTGGATGAAGGAATGAAGGTAACAGAAAGTCAGATTGGCTGGATGTTCAAGGATGGGATTCAGAAGAAGCAATTATCAAGTGCTTCAGACATTTTTACATATGACAGAACCGCTACAAATAATATTTCTGCTGAAAATATAATCACATGGGTTGAGAATCATGATACCTATTTAAATGATTGGGGAATGACAGGTACAAATGGAAATAACCCATATGGTGATTACAATTATATGACGAATGAAGGTATTGTTGTAGCTTGGGCAGCACTTGCGTCTAGAGCGAATACACAGTCATTGTTTTATGCAAGACCGAATGGTATAGAATATAAAGAAAACCAAATGAAAGTGCAGGGCCCATTAGGAATGAGTACGACAGATACGACTTGGAAAGATTCAACCGTTGCGGCAGTCAATAAGTTCAAAAATGCAATGGTTGGAGAAGGTGAAAGTTGTAGCACTAACGGAAATCTTGCAATCGTAAAACGTGGAAGTAAGGGTGTTGTAATTGCAAACTTTGAAAGTAACAGTGGAAACTTTGAAGTGAATGGATTGTCTGATTTGGCAGACGGAACATACGAAGATGCTACTGGGAAAAATGGAAGTTTTACTGTTTCAGGAGGAAAAGTATCTGGTTCTGTAAAGGGAAGAAGTGTTGTAGTGCTTTATGATACAAATCCAACAGTAGTGGAGCCATCAACTGATCCTACAAAGGCACCGATAATAGAAGAAACAAAGGCGCCTACAGCCACACCAACTGAGAGTGTAGCAGTGGATGATCCAACAGCAAGCCCAGAAGTGGAAATTCCAGCTTCAGAAGGTCCTGATGATAATGTTCCTGAGACATCAGATGTTCCTGCAACTACCACACCGGAGGCTACTGAGACAGAGGCGCCAGTTCAGGCACCAGCTATTTCGGTTGATAAAGCAAGTGGTACGGAATTTGACAGCGAGACTTTAGCTGTTACTATCAAATTACAGAATGCCACAGAAGGAACTTACACAATTGATAATGGTGTAGTAAAGAAATTTACAGACGAAGTTACCGTAGAAGTTGGTGAAGGTAAGATCGCTGACAAAGCTGTTACATTACAGGTAACAGCAGTGAACGGTGACCAGACTGCAACTGAGACTTATACTTATAAGAAAGTATTTAATGCTGGTAAGGCAGCAGAGACACAGACAGCTAAGAAGTCCGCTGTAGTAACGATTAAGAATTTGATGGAAGTAGTTGCAGATGCTGCACAGGTAGATGCTGCAGGAACCAATGCTACTCTTGCAAATCAGTATGCAACAAATTCTGTTGGCCTTGGTAAGAATACAACAATTTCCGTAGATGGAGATATTTCAGATTGGTCCAAGGATATGTTAATTGCTCAGGGTGCTGCAAATGACGATCCTAGAGTATATCGTGAGAACTCTATGTACGAAGTTCCAATTGATAACTATGCATTGTATGGTGCATACGATGATGAAAACTTATACTTGATGTGGGAAATGACAAATGTACAGGATGTGGTAGCACCTAATGACAACTTCCCATTGACTCAGGGAACATTATTCCAAAATATGAACTGTCCAATGTTCATTGCAATTGATACAGGAAAGAACGATACAATTGGTAAGAATGGTGCAACAACAGCCGGTGGTACACTTTGGAGTTCAGGAATTACGATTAGTGAGAAGTTTAATCGTATGATTGCAATATCTTACAATGGAGCAAACGGACCGTTTGTATATGGTGGAGATTCCAATGGTTTGAATGCAACAGAAATGTATGGACCAGCAGCTAGTACAACAAAAGAAGGCGTTGAAATCAAGAAGTCAGGTATTGTTTTTGACTATGGAACTGGAATTTTGAGTGATAAAGTAATTGGTATTGATAAAGGCTATGGAGCATACAATAACAGAGTAGTTGGCGATGTTTGTAATAATAGCGCAGCATGGGTTGATTTTAATACATTAGGACATAATAGTGATACAATGGATTTCCATTTTGAAATGTCAATTCCGTATAGTGAATTAGGTGTATCTGCAAGTGACGTAAAGGCAAACGGACTAGGTGTATTATTGATTTCAACTATGGGTAAATCAGGGTTGGATTGCTTACCATATGATGTTTCTATGAATGATCAGGCAGATCTTGAAGATACCGAGTCGCAGCCAAACAACAGTTTTGAGAAGAGTGATGAGGATAATATCACATGTGCATTTGCAAGACTTGCTACAGGTGATGTAGTTGACAGAGATGATCCGATATTAGGTGGAGACAAAACACCAGCACCAGCAACACCAGGCGTAGCAGATACAGATGAAAGTGCTGCAACAGCAACACCAGTTGTTACAGAATCAGACTCACCGGACGTAAAGGAATCAGCGCTACCAGATACTACAGCTACACCAGCAGTAGAAGAGTCTGCAATACCAGATGTTAATCCATCTGCAACTCCAGCAGTAGTGGATAAGACAGAGACAGATCAGATGGTTGTAAACTTCGGAGCAAACCTTTCTGCACCGCAGGCAGAAGGAACCCAGTTGACATTGGAGGCTAAGCCACAGAATGCATCTGGTGATTGTGAGTACCAGTTTACAGTAGACGGAAACGTGATCAGAGAATATGCAAGTGAAGCAACTTGCTCATGGACAGCAACAGATGGAGCACACACAATTGCAGTTGCAGTTAAGGATAGTGAAGGAAAGATTCTGGAAGTATCGAAGAAGTACACTGCTGAAAAGGTTGGAGAGGCAGGAGAAGCAACCGATACTCCAGATGCTCCAAATGCAGAAGGAACAACAGAGCCAACAGCAACAACATCAGTAGCACCAACAACAGGAGCAACACAAACACCAGCAACATCGGCACCAGTAACAGAAGCTCCTATCATAAATGATTCTACACAGGATGCAACAGCAACACCAGTTCCAACGGCAACACCAACAGCAAAACCATCGAATGTAGTTGATAATAATCAGAACACAAATACAGCTTTAAGCCAGCTGAAGGCTGATTTCGTATTTGGATTAGCATCACCACAGAAGAAGGGAACAAAGATTTCAATCAGCCCTAAGGTAGAAGGTGGTTCAGGAGCATATACATATAAAGTTACTGCATCTCTTCAGGGAAGTAGTCAGGTAGATACCATTGCAGAAAATGTATCCGGTTCAGCCGTATCTACATGGACTCCTGCAAAGGAAGGTACTTATCAACTTACACTTGTAGTTACAGACAGCAAGGATAAGACACTTGTAGCAAGCAAGACTCGTATGTATGAAATTACAGGAACTGCTAAGCTGGCTATTAATAAAGTAAGCGTAAGCAAGAAGAAAGTAAAACTTGGTAAGAAAATTAAGATTAGTGCAAAGGGAACTGCATCAACAGGAAAGTTGAAGTTTAAATTTGCTGCTAAGAAGGGATCAAAGACAACTGTTATTAAGAAGTTTAGTACAGCAAAGACTTGTACATGGAAACCAGCTAAGGCGGGAACATACAAGATTGTAGTTACAGCAAAAGATGGTTCAGGTAAGAGCGTTTCAAAGACCGTTAAGATCAAAGTTGTAAAATAAATGAGAATAGAAAAAGGAAGGCTATCGTTTCGGTAGTCTTTCTTTTTTTTGCATGGCACCCTTTGAACAGTAATGAATAGTAACATAGGAAGTAACAGTTCAGGTAGGCCTTGCACACATTGCTGTGCAAGGATGTATGAAAGTGTAAATTAGGTGTGGCTCACAGTAATTTGCATGCGTAAGCTTGCTGTGAGCCGTAACAGGACAGCCCCCGGCTGAACTGTTACCATGGGAAATGTGAGTAGGGAGGGTTCGGCTTGAAATATTGGGTAGACTTAAGTATAATGGGACATAGAGTAAATGTGGATATCTGTATGTTTTTCTATAGTAGAGGATATACAGCAGAATGGAATTTGAAAGGAAGATAGAAAAGATGACGAAAATAGACATTATTTCGGGCTTTTTAGGAGCAGGTAAGACCACTTTGATCAAGAAGTTGTTACAGGAAGGGTTCCAGAACGAAAAATTAGTATTGATCGAGAATGAATTTGGTGAGATTGGTATTGATGGAGGATTTCTGAAAGATGCAGGTGTAGAGATTACGGAGATGAATTCCGGATGTATCTGCTGTTCGCTGGTTGGTGATTTTAGTACAGCATTAAAGGAAGTATTGGAGAAATATGCCCCAGATCGTGTAATTATTGAGCCTTCCGGAGTAGGAAAATTATCAGATGTCATTAAGGCTGTTCAGGGAATTGAGGGTGCAGAAATCGAACTGAACAGTTTTGTTACAGTTGCAGATGCAGGAAAGTGCAAGATGTACATGAAGAATTTTGGAGAATTTTTCAATAATCAGATTGAGTATGCTAACACCATCGTATTGAGCCGTACTCAGAATATGAAAGAGGAAAAACTGGAGACTTGCGTACAGTTGATTCGTGAACTCAATGCAAATGCCACAGTGATTACTACACCATGGGATGCCATTTCAGGTGAACAGATTGTGGCAGCTATGGAGAAGCGAGATTCCTTTACAGAGGATTTGATGAAAGAAGCAGAGGTTTGTCCAACCTGTGGACATGTACATGAGCATGATGAGCACTGTGACCATGAACATCATCACCATGAGCATGATGAGCACTGCGGTTGTGACCATGAGCATCACCATCATGAGCATGACGAACACTGCGGCTGTGACCATGAGCATCACCATCATGAGCATGACGAACACTGCGGCTGTGACCATGAGCATCACCATCATGAGCATGACGAGCATTGTGGCTGTGACCATGAGCATCACCATCATGAGCATGACGAGCATTGTGGCTGTGGCCATGAGCATCATCATCACGCGGATGAAGTATTTACTAGCTGGGGTGTGGAGACACCACATAAGTTCACCAAGGATGAGATGGAAGCAATCCTTGAAAAGCTTGCAAATACAGAAGAGTTTGGTAAAATTCTTCGTGCCAAGGGAATTGTACCAAATGTAGATGGTACATGGATTTATTATGATCTTGTTCCAGGAGAATATGAACTGAGAACTGGTGAGCCGGAAGTAACAGGTAAGATTTGTGTAATTGGAACCAACCTTGCAGAGGATAAATTAAAAGAAGTATTTCATGTATAATAAAGTTACTATTCACGGTTGATTTAGGTATCAAACAGACCTGTCATGCTTGCATGTAAGGGGCTGCTTGATATTTAAATCAACTGTGTAGGCTGTTCTTCTCTACATGAAGAAAATAGAAGCTGCTGTTTTTGCAGCGACCTGCGCTGTTTTGCGCAGGATTTTCTGAATGAAGAGAAAACAACCGTGAATAGTAACATAATATGTAATAAGAAATGAGGTCAGTATGGAAGAAAAAGAAGTATTAGTCTATTTATTTACTGGATTTCTGGAAAGTGGAAAGACCAGTTTGATACAGGGAACATTGGAAGAACCTGATTTCATGGGCGGAGAAAAAGGATTGTTGATCTGCTGTGAAGAGGGAGAAATCGAGTATGATGAAGCCTTTTTAAAGAAAATCAATGTGGATTTGGTTGTGGTAGAGGAACCAGAAGATCTGACGCCGGAATTTTTGGAAGAATTAAGCCAGACACATGATCCGGATCGCGTATTTATTGAGTACAATGGAATGTGGAATACTGAGGATATTCGTGAGATGGAGATGCCTGAGTTTTGGATATTGGTACAGATCTTAACCACTATTGATGCCAGTACCTTCCAGACGTATATGAACAATATGGGTGGAATGATGGTACAGCAGTTTACGGATGCAGATGCCGTTATTTTTAATCGTTGTGATGAAGATACTCCTACAGGTGCGTTCCGTCGTTTGGTAAAAGCCAATAACAGACGCGCGCAGATAATATATGAGCGAAAGGACGGAACCATTGATAATGGCATGGAAGAAGAGATGCCTTTTGATCTGAATGCAGATGTTGTGGAAATCAGCGAAGAAGATTATGGAATTTGGTATATGGATGCCATTGAACACCCTGAGAAATACAAGAACAAAACCTTGCGTTTTAAGGCTATTGTGTATCATCCGGATGAATTTCCACCAGAATGGATCGTACCGGGACGTTTCGCTATGACTTGCTGTGTGGATGATATTCAGTTTATCGGATTTAAGTGTCATTGTGCAGAGGGTGCAAAGTTCCAGACAAGAGACTGGGTGAATATTACAGTAAAGGCAAAAGTGGAATATACACCAGAGTATGAGGGACAGGGATTAGTTTTGGACACTGTGTCCATCGAAAAGACAGAAAAGTCAAAAGAGGAAATTGTGTATTTCACATAAGAACGGATGGAATAAAAGAAAATAGCTTAACATACAATAAAGAGTATCGAAAGATACTCTTTTTTGTTGAAAAGAAAATCTCTGGTATAAAAAAGGAAAGAGAGGGAGTTTTATGTGTGGAATAGCAGGCTATGTTTCCTTCGGGGAAGATTTTAGAAAACACAGATTGCTTCATGCAACACAGGTTGCGAAAATGGGAGAAACATTGGTTCATAGGGGGCCGGATGATTTTGATTTTTATGTGGGAAAACATGTGGCATTTTCCCACACAAGACTGGCGGTTATGGACCCGGAGAGGGGAAAGCAGCCCATGTGCAAAAGAATAGCAGGATACGATCATGTGCTGGTATACAATGGGGAGGTATATAATGCCGATGAACTTCGGGAGGAACTTAAGAAGAAGGGGTATCTGTTTGAAACTACATCAGATACGGAAGTTGTATTAACCTGTTATATACATTACAAGGAAAAAATGGTGGAATATCTCAATGGAATCTATAGTTTTGTTATATGGAATGAAAGAGAAAATACCATATTTTTTTGCAGGGATCGATTAGGAGTAAAACCTTTGTTTTACACACTTTGTGATTCTTGTCTCGTTTTTGGGTCTGAAATAAAGGCTTTGCTGCAATATCCGGGAGTGGAACCGGTTGTTGCAAAGGATGGATGGCAATCGATATTTGGAATTGGACCTGCCAGAATAGAAGGATGTGGAATTTACAAAAATATATATGAAATTCTTCCGGGACATTGTGGAACATACAGCGCCAGTGGATTTGTACAAAAACCTTATTGGCAATTAGAAGCAAAGGAAGTAACGGATACTTATGAGCAGGCAGTAGAAAAAGTAAAATACCTTTTAGAAGACAGTATTATACGTCAGCTTGCATCGGATGTTCCCATATGTACGTTGCTATCCGGTGGTCTGGATTCCAGTGTGGTTTCGGCTGTGGCAGCGCGCTATTTGAAAGATAAAGGAAGGGTGCTGGATACCTATTCCTTCGACTATACCGATAATAATAAAAATTTTAAGGCGTCCAATTTTCAGCCAGAGGAAGATCGTCCTTATGTGGAGAAGATGGTGGAACATATTGGTTCCTCCCATACCTATTTAGAGTGCGCATATGAAGAGTTATATGATGCACTTTATGAGGCGGTAGACGCCAAGGATATGCCGGGGATGACGGATGTGGACGCGTCTATGTTGTATTTTTCTAAAAAGATTAAGGAGAAACATACCGTTTGTTTATCTGGGGAATGTGCGGACGAGATATTTGGTGGATACCCTTGGTTTCGTGCAGAGGAAAGTTTTTCTGTTAATCGTTTTCCGTGGTCCAGAGATTTAGCGTTTCGAAAATCTGTACTAAACAATGAGTGGGATGAATATTTAGGATTGGAAGAGTATGTTCAGACGCAGTACAAAAAAAATGTGCTTGCCACCAGTTTGCTGCCTGGAGAACAGGTGGATCAGGAATTGTTATTCTCTCTAAATGAAAAACAGAGGAAAGAACTACCTGAAGAGGTGAGAAAGAGCCTGTATGGTAGGAGAGAAAGGGAGCTGGCCTATTTAAATGTTCATTGGTTTATGGAGACTTTGTTAGAGCGAAAAGATCGTATGACTATGGCTGCTGGTTTAGAGGTGAGGGTTCCCTTTGCAGATCACAGATTGGTGGAATATCTATACACATTGCCGTGGGAATATAAGTATCATAATAAAACGGTCAAAAGTTTGCTGAAGGATGCTATGAAGGAGTATTTACCACAGGAAGTAATTGAGCGAAAAAAATGTCCATATCCCAAAACCTATGATCCAAAGTTTGAAAATAGATTAAAGAAAGAGTTAGCAAGAGTGCTGGCTACTACCAATGCTCCGATTAATCAGATGATCGACAGAAGTTATATGGAAAGGCTAATGAAGCAATCTTCTGATTATGGAAAGCCATGGTTTGGGCAGTTAATGGCATTGCCACAGATGTACGCATATCTGCTTCAGATTAACTATTGGATGGAGAAGTATAAGATTCGTGTGGAATAAAATAGGGCATACAGAAACAAAAAAGAGTTTCTGTATGCCTTTGTCTGTATTGCTACAGTTTACAGTGGTAAGATTGAAGCAAAGGTTGGAATTGCTTTTCTTCCAGAGCAAGTTCAATGGTTGGAAGGATTAACTCCATATGTGCCACCAGAGAGTTTGGTTTTTTGTGGTGATCATCCTGACCAAATGGTACAAAGTAGATGTGTTTGGTCGCGTAAAGAAGACCTATATTTTTAAAGTTCAGCCCAAGGCTGTCATTACTTGCAAGTGCAATTACTACAGGTTTTTCTGTTCGCAAATGAGATTTTGCAGCCATTAAGACAGGGGAATCTGTTATGGCATGAGCCAGTTTTGACATAGTGTTTCCGGTACAGGGGGCGATCAGAAGGAGATCCAGAAGGCCTTTTGGCCCAATGGGTTCCGTCTGGGTAATGGAGAGAAGAGGCTTATGGCCTGTAATTTGTTCTGCTCTTTTTAAAAAAGTCTGGTAGCTACCAAAACGGCAGGTAGTTTCCTGTGGGACATAAGAGAAAATGGGGATTACATTGGCGCCGCTGTTTACAAGATTTTGCATTTGAAAAAAGACGGTTTCGTATGTGCAAAAAGACCCGGTTAGCGCAAAGCCAATGGTTTTACCGGATAGATTCATAGAGAATTACCTCCTTATTGAACGTTGAGTTGTGAGCCTGTATAGAAATAGGTGTGGGATGTGTGAGTTTACAATGATATAGTATAAGATTCTACAGAAAGTCGAAAGCAATCACTCATGTAAGAGTATTGTTAAATAATAATTGACAGATTTGTTTGGATAGGATATCGGTTGCAGTTTTTGGGGAGAGTGCTCCGGGAAGTCCGAGACAATGAGAAACGTGAAGATTTAATTTTTTTGCAGCAGTAAAATCAATGCCACCAGGCATGGAAGCAAGGTCTATAATGGTACATTGTTTGGAGCAATATTCTAGGTTTTCTTCTGTTAAGACGAAAGCAGGTACGGTATTAAATAGAAATAAATAGTTAGGCAGTTCCTCTTTTAGTTGGTCAAAAGAAATGGCTTTTAATCCCATATTTTCTGCGTAAGCAAGGTCATCTTCTTTTCGGGCACAAATGGTTACTTTTGCATCAAGACCTTTCAGTTTTCGTGCGAGAGTCTTGGCGCATTTTCCAAATCCCAATATGAGGCATGGTGCCTTGTGGAGTACATAGGGGCTTTCTTTTATGGCATGGTAAATTGCACCTTCAGCCGTGGGGATTGCGTTTGCAATAGCAAGGGAATTGCATTTTAGCAAGTCATGACAGGGAATTTGATATTTTCTGGCGTAGTTTAGCGCTACCTCTGAGAAATGGCCGGCGATTAGTAGTTTTGGTGGGTGTTTATCTAAGTAGTGAAAGAAGTGTTCCAAAGTAATTCGATAATTGGAGTTTTCTGCATAGATATGTTTATCATCCTTGGTAAAAGGAATTCCGGCAATCCATATATCACTTGGTAAAAGAGCGGTGGAAAGAATGCTGGAATTTTCATGGGAACAAGGGTTGGTACTGTCTGTTAAGGCAATTCCGGAAACAGAAAATCCTTTTTCTACAAAGGATTCATAGAGAAGTAAATGACGATAGTCACCGCCGATTACGGTTATCGTATAAGATAAGTTGTCTTTTCGCATATGATACATCCTTTCTGTTTGAGTATGTGTCAAGTTACTGTTTGTCGTAACTGTGATATGTTCGATTACAACAATTATGGGGTCAGACCTTTTGACATTGGTATCATATCATTATTATATGAATCTGTGGAAAGATGGTGACTGGAAAAATAGCCTGTATATAAGGAAACGATTTCCTATATACAGGCTATTGTCTTTTTTATGTCTTTCATTCTGTGCAGATTATTCGTTGCAGTTCACAGGTATGTGAATTGTAACGGATTTGGGCAATGCTGCGAATGAAAAATTGCCCAAATCTGCACCTGGTAGACTTTCATACGGTATTTTCGGTACCGAAATACCTATCTGTGAACAGTACCGATTATTCTTCAGAAGCGGTTGGTGGAATTGTAACTACTTCGTCGTCGGAATAAAAATCGTCGTCGAAGTCGTCATCAAAATCATCAAAATCATCATCCAAATAATCTGGTGTAAAGTATTTTACAACCGCGTAAGCAATTCCTGCAATGGCAGCAATCGCACCGATTACAGCAAGAATAATAACGATTGTAGTTGTTGTTTTTCTCTCCTGCTCTTTTTTGTTCAACATATCATTTAGTCGAGCAGTTGCAATCATTTCCTCTAATTTTTGATTCATATATTCCCATTCCCTTCTAAAAAAATAGTTTTGTGTCGCCATATAGGATTTGGATAAAATCCGTAGATAGCAACTTTCCTGTGTGAAACAGGAAACCCTCATGTATATATATTGTACCATGAGTAGGAAAATAATTCTATATCAGAAAAGTTACATTTTCGTTAACTTTGCAAAGCCTGCCATCATTTTTTTTGTTTCTCCGGATTCAAATGCTACGGTTACTACATAATCCTTTGGGTTTTTCGTAAGCTCCATAACCGTTCCTGTGCCGAATTTCGTATGGGAAACGGTGTCCCCGACCTTGTAATCTGGTTCTACTACTAGAGTAGTCGTGCTTGTAACATTTTTTTGAGGTTGTGCTTTCTCAAAACGAATTCCTTTTTGAATATAAGGATTACCTGCAAATGGGTCAGAGCCGGTTCTCTTTGTATATCCCTTAGAGACAGAAGATGAATAAGAAGAACCTCCTTTGGCATTTGTAAAGTGGAAAGGAGAAGCGGAATGTTCGGTCTGTCCATTGTCTTCTGAAAGGGAAGGTATGGAATTACGGTTGTAGATAGAGGAAGGGCTTTTTTGTGTCATTAAGTAGCGTGGAATCTCATGAAGGAAGCGGGATGGTTTGTTAAAACGAATCTCTCCATTTTGCATACGTTGTCTTGCGCTAGTCAATGTAAGGTGTTTCATGGCGCGGGTAATGCCTACATAACACAGTCGGCGTTCCTCTTCAATATCCATTGGATCGTCAGAAGTTATGCTAATGTAACCTGGAAAGATTCCATCTTCCATTCCACACAAAATTACATTAGGAAATTCCAGTCCCTTTGAACTGTGCAGTGTCATTAAGGTAACCACATTATCATTTTCTTCTAAGCTGTCAATATCTGCTACAAGAGCAACTTCTTCTAAGAAACCGTTCAAAGTAGGTTCCTCTTCTGCGTTCTCTTCGTATGCCACAAGTTTGTTACGAAGTTCATCAATGTTCTCGATACGGCTCCGTGCTTCGTCGGTGTCTTCTGCTTCCAATGTCTCCACGTAACCGGTGGCTTCGATAATTTCATCAAACAAATCAGAAAGGGAGTAAGTTGGATTTGTAAGTTTTCCTTTTAAAACCTCAATCATACTGACAAAGGGACTTACTTTTGCAGCACCACGACCGATTCCTGCTATGTGTTCTGCCTGCTTGCATGCTTCATAAAAGCTTATGCCATGCTGAATAGAATGGTCCATCAGACGGTCGATGGTGGTAAGACCAATTCCTCGTTTTGGAACATTGATGATTCGTTTTACGGAAATATCATCCTTTCCATTGCTGATGGTGCGAAGATAGGCAAGGATGTCCTTAATTTCTTTTCTTTGATAAAAGTTTACTCCGCCTACCAGTTTGTAAGGTATGTTTCGCTGTACCAGTTTTTCTTCGATCATACGGGACTGGGCATTGGTTCGATAGAGGATAGCATACTCTTTGTAGTTGTCAAAACCATTGCTACAGTTGTTAAAAATCTGATCAGCAATGTGTTCGGCTTCTTCATATGCAGTATCAAACTGGCTGTAAACCAGGGCATCCCCTTTTTCGTTTTCTGTCCACAGTTTTTTCGGTTTTCGTTCTGTGTTGTTTGCGATCACTTCGTTGGCAGCATCCAAAATCGTCTGAGTAGAACGGTAATTTTGCTCCAATCGGATTGTCTTTGTCTCCGGATATGCGGATTCAAAATTTAGAATATTGTAAATATTTGCACCACGGAATCGATAAATGGATTGATCGTCATCACCCACCACGCATAAATTGTGAACCCGTTGTCCTTGTTCATTCTCAGTGTTTGCTAATAGTTTTAATAATCGAAACTGTACCGAATTGGTATCCTGGTATTCGTCTACCATTATGTATTTAAAACGGTTTTGGTAGTAAGAGAGTACCTCTTTGTCGGTCTCAAACAGTTCCACTGTTTTATATAGAAGATCATCAAAATCCAATGCATTGTTCTGATAAAGTCTGTTCTGATATTCTGTGTAACAGGCAGAATACGTCTTGTAGAGATAGTCTCCCCCTGCGGCTGACGCAAATTCTTCAGGAGAAATATAATCATTTTTTGCAGATGAGATCTTTCCAAGTACGGTTTTCTCCTTAAATTTCTTAGGATCCAACTGAAGATATTTTAAAATGTCTCGCATGAGACTTTTTTGATCATCGCTGTCATAGATGGTAAATTGGTTATCGTAGCCTAACCGATCAATATGTCTTCGTAAAATGCGCACACAGGTAGAGTGAAAGGTACTTACCCAAATATTCTCGGAACCATAGCCAATCAGTTGATCCACTCGTTCACGCATCTCACTGGCTGCTTTATTTGTAAAAGTAAGAGCTAAGATATTCCAAGGATTTACACCAGCCTTATCCATAAGGTAAGCCATGCGGTGAGTGAGAACCCTGGTCTTTCCGGAACCGGCACCTGCCAGAATCAACAATGGTCCTTCTACATGCTGGACTGCTTCTAACTGTTCTTTATTTAGCCCGTCGTATATACTCATAAAATTCCTCCATAAAAATAATAACTGACTTTCATACATCTTGATACCTGTAAAACAGGCATGTCTACTTTATATCATAACACAATCAAAAAGAATATACAAACAAATGTTCAGTTGCATAGTAAATTGTTTCGTTATTATGTACTTCTGGCATTTATCGAATGGCACCCTCTGATCGTGCTTGTGAATAGCGCTACAGTTCACAGGTATGTGAACTGTAACCAGTAACTGAATAGCTTCGGTGGAATTTGGAAAAAGGGATTGCGATTTTACAGGGAATGATTTATTATAATACTATAACCATCAGTGAGACTGTTTTATAGTAGGAGAAGGAATAAAAAGAAAATGGAGGGGTACAGATGTCAGACACGAATTTTTCGTTGTTGTCGCAAGATGAGATTGATACTTTAGTTGAGTTTTTAACAGAGAAGAGTACCGATATTGAGAGCGATGTATTAAGTCAGGAAAGTATTGATAAGCTGATTAGTATGATGCGTGTGTATGGAAAGAAGCCGGCAGGTAATCGTAGTGTCTTAGAATCTGTTCGTGCAGTTCGTAGTGTGTTGAATGGAGCACAGAGCTGGACATTGGATTTTGAGGAAGACGATCGCACAAAGCATATCAGAATTTATGCTACCAATGGAGAAGAAAAAGAATACATTACGCCGAGAGGATACTCATGTGCATGTTTTGTAGAAGATGAGAGCTCTTGGGGATATTGTATTAGTCCGGTGCAGTTTGCAGAGATAGCAATGGTATATGAGTTGAAGTTTTCAAAGGCCGTGTATACAGCTGTCTGTGAGAGATTTGCAGCTAAGAACTTTGGAAGCAGTGCATACGATGTAGATGAATTTTTCCTTGCAACAGGAAAGGATATTTTAAGTTGCCTGTTAGAAGGGTGATTTTAGCTGTACACATGTCCGGTGGATAGGCGTACACCTGAGTAATTGGTAAAGAAGATGGGGAGAACGAGATGGGTTCTCTCCTTTTTCTTTGGTAGTATGGGATGGGGTAAAGGTTTTTTTGTCCCATGTCTTAACACGGAAATATAGAAAGAGAAAAGGAGAGGCTTTATGTATAAGATAATCAATCGAGATGGAAGGGCAAAGAGTGCAGAATTCCAGACGGTACATGGAACCATACAAACACCGGTGTTTATGAATGTAGGAACTGCAGCGGCTATAAAGGGTGCTGTGTCTACACAGGATTTACAGGAAATCCACACTCAGGTGGAATTGTCAAATACGTATCACTTGCATGTAAGACCTGGAGACCACATCGTGAAACAGATGGGTGGTTTGCATAAATTTATGGTGTGGGATAAGCCGATTCTTACTGATTCTGGCGGATTTCAGGTGTTTTCTCTTGCAGGACTTCGAAAAATCAAAGAAGAAGGTGTGTATTTCCAGTCGCATGTGGATGGAAGAAAGATTTTTATGGGGCCGGAGGAGAGTATGCAGATACAGTCAAATCTTGGTTCTACCATTGCAATGGCATTTGATGAATGCATTGAAAATCCTGCACCAAGAGAATATGTTGAAAAATCAGTTGACAGAACTACAAGGTGGCTTGTAAGATGTAAGAATGAAATGGCGAGATTAAATTCATTGCCTGATACAGTCAATCCTAAGCAGTTGTTGTTTGGAATTAATCAGGGTGGCGTTTATGATGACATCAGAATACGTCATGCTAAAGAGATTTCGGAGCTTGATTTGGATGGATATGCAGTTGGCGGACTTGCAGTAGGTGAGTCTCACGAAGAGATGTACAGAATTCTTGATTCTGTTGTACCATATCTTCCGGAGAATAAACCAACATATTTAATGGGAGTTGGTACTCCTGCCAACATATTAGAAGCAGTTGATAGGGGTGTAGACTTTTTTGATTGTGTATATCCGAGCAGAAATGGTCGTCA